>DATNMT010000632.1:0-10821 GCA_035602495.1 Bradyrhizobium sp. | reverse complement strand
TCACCCATTTCATCTGAAGGAGACCCGTCATGTCTCGCGTCAAACGCGGTGTGACCTCTCACGCCAAGCACAAGAAAGTCTACAAGGCCGCCAAGGGATTTTACGGCCGCCGCAAGAACACCATCCGCGCCGCCAAGGCCGCGGTCGAGAAGGCCGGGCAATACGCCTTCCGCGACCGCAAGCGCAAGAAGCGCACGTTCCGCGCGCTGTGGATTCAGCGCATCAACGCGGCGGTGCGCCCGTTCGGCATGACCTACAGCGTGTTCATCAACGGATTGTCGAAGTCGGGCATCACGGTCGACCGCAAGGTGCTGTCGGATCTCGCCATCACCGAGCCGGCGGCGTTCCAGGCGATCGCTGAAAAGGCCAAGGCCGCGCTGGCGGCTTGAGGCGCCAAAGCGTTTTCGAGCGAAGTGGATACCGGTTCGCGTGAAGAAAACGCGTCAAAACAAGAATCTAGAGCGTCGGTTCTGATTCAATCGGAACCGACGCGCTATCGGGCTGATGCGGGCGCGGCCTTGCGCGCTTTCTGCGAGTAGCGCTGGGCGACCGCCGCCCGGCAGTAGGCCGTGAACGACCGGTACATGGTGCCGCGCTCGTTCCGGTACTTGCGGTCGCAGACCCGCATCTTGCGCTGACAGGTTCCGCTCTCGGTCGCCTTGAGGCGGGTGAGGAAGTCGGCTTCGCATTTCCTTTCGACGATCGCGCCGAACTGAACATCGCCGCTGGCGCCGTATTCGCAGGCCTCGAAGACTTTCATGGCGCGGTCGCAACCGGGAGCGTCGTTCAGCACCGCGATGATATCTTCCATCGCCCGTATCTTGGCCGGGCACTCCTCCTGTGGCGGCAATTTGGGGGCCTCGGCGTCGCACGTCTTCTTGACCATGGCGTGCAACTGATCGACGCGGCGGTCGACGAATTCGCAGGCCTCCAATACGCGGCCGGTTGCGCCCCGGCACAGCTCCGGGTCGCTGTTCAAGTCGCTGCTGGGTTCGTAGCGGCAGGCCTCGAATATTTGCATCGCGCGTAAGCAGTTTGGAGCCTTGTTCAGCGCGACCACGATATCGTCGAAACGGGTGGATTTGGCCGGGCAGCCCGCCGCCTGCGCCGATCGGGCGGCCAGCGACAAAATGACGGCCAGACCGGCCAGCCAGGGTTTTAACCGCATTGCGCGCTCCTCGATGGGTCCCATCTTGGTTCAGCGCCGGGCAAAAAGGGTTCAAAAACGCGGAATTTTCCGGCGCCCGTATCGGCGGCTTTTCGCTTGACCTTTTGGCCCCGGCGCGGCCACAACCAGCGGCCTTTTGAGAGAGAGATTTGATCCTTGTCCGACCTCGCCACGCTTGAACAAACCATCCTCGGCCAGATCGCCGCCGCCGTCGACGAAGCCGCCCTTGAAGCCGTGCGCGTCGCAGCACTCGGCAAGAAGGGCTCGATCTCCGCGCTATTGTCGACGCTCGGCAAGATGTCGCCGGACGAGCGCAAGACGCAAGGCGCGGCCATCAACCTCGCCAGGGACAACGTCACGCAGGCGCTGACCGCGCGCCGCGACATCCTCAAATCCGCGGCGCTGGATGCGCGGCTTGCCTCCGAGACCGTCGACGTCACGCTGCCGCTGCGCGAGACATCAGCGGAAGCCGGCCGCATCCACCCGCTCAGCCAGGTGATGGATGAGTTGACCGCGATATTCGCCGATATGGGATTTGCCGTCGCCGAGGGTCCGGACATCGAGACCGACGATTATAATTTCACCAAGCTGAATTTTCCCGAAGGCCATCCGGCGCGGGAGATGCACGACACCTTCTTCTTCAACCCGAAGGAAGACGGTTCGCGCAAGCTGCTGCGCACGCACACTTCGCCGGTGCAGGTGCGCACCATGCTGACCCAGAAGCCGCCGATCCGCATCATCTGCCCGGGCCGTACCTACCGCATCGATTCGGATGCCACCCATACGCCGCAGTTTCACCAGGTCGAGGGGCTCGTCATCGACAAAGGCTCGCATCTCGGTCACCTCAAATGGATCCTGCACGAGTTCTGCAAGGCGTTCTTCGAGGTCGATCACATCAACATGCGGTTCCGGCCGTCGTTCTTTCCCTTCACCGAGCCGTCGCTCGAGGTCGACATCCAGTGCCGCCGCGACAAGGGCGAGATCCGCTTCGGCGAGGGCGAGGACTGGCTGGAGATTCTGGGCTGCGGCATGGTGCATCCCAACGTGCTGCGCGCGTGCGGCATCGATCCCGACGTCTATCAGGGCTTTGCCTGGGGCATGGGCATCGACCGCATCGCGATGCTGAAATACGGCATGTCCGATCTCAGGCAATTGTTCGAGAGCGACGTGCGCTGGCTGAGCCACTACGGCTTCAAGCCGCTCGATGTGCCGACCTTGGCGGGGGGCCTGAGTTCGTGAGTGTTATCGAGACCGCCGCTGCGGCGAGAGCCCCCACCCTGACCCTCCCCCGCAAGCGGGGGAGGGAAAACAAGCAATTGCCAGCCGGGAATCGATCATCATGAAATTCACGCTCTCCTGGCTGAAGGAACATCTCGACACCGACGAGCCGCTGGAAAAGCTCGCCGACAAGCTCACCATGATCGGGCTCGAGGTCGAGAACATCGAGGACAAGGCCGAGGCGCTGGCCCCGTTCACGATCGCGCGGGTGATTTCCGCCGAGCAACACCCCAATGCGGACCGCTTGCGGGTCTGCATGGTCGACACCGGCGATGGCGCAGCGCCGGTGCAGGTGGTGTGCGGCGCACCGAATGCGCGCGCGGGCCTCGTCAGCGTGTTCTCCGCCCCCGGCACCTTCATTCCCGGCAAGAACATCACGCTCGGCGTCGGCACCATCCGCGGCGTCGAGAGCCGCGGCATGCTGTGCTCGGCGGCGGAATTGCAGATCTCCGAAGATCACGACGGCATCATGGAACTGCCGGCGGACGCGCCGATAGGCAGCGCCTACGCGCAGTGGGCGGGCCTCGGCGATCCCGTGCTCGAGATCAACCTGACGCCGAACCGGCCGGACTGCACCGGCGTGCACGGCATCGCCCGCGATCTTGCCGCCGCCGACATGGGCAAATTCCGGGATCCCGCGATCAAGCCGGTCAAGGGCGAATTCCCATGTCCCGTGAAGGTCACCGTCGAGGACGCGAGCCTTTGTCCCGGCTTCGCGCTGCGGCTGGTGCGCGGCGTCAAAAACGGCCCGTCGCCGGAATGGCTCTCGAGGCGCCTGATCTCGATCGGGCTGCGGCCGATCAACGCGCTGGTCGATATCACCAACTTCATGACCTATGACCGCGCCCGCCCGCTGCATGTGTTCGACGCGGCCAAGGTAAAGGGCAATCTCACCGTGCGCCGGGCCCGCGACGGCGAGACGCTGCTCGCGCTCGACGGCCGCACCTACACGCTCGATCCCAATATCTGCGTGATCGCCGACGACCACGGCGTCGAGTCGCTCGCCGGCGTCATGGGCGGCGAGGCCTCCGGCTGCTCGGAGGCGACCACCGACGTGCTGATCGAATCGGCGCTATGGAACGAGATCAACATCGCGCAGACCGGGCGCAAGCTCGGCATCAATTCGGACGCGCGCTACCGGTTCGAGCGCGGCGTCGATCCGGGCTTCATGGTGCCCGGGCTCGAGATGGCGACCAGATTGGTGATCGAGATGTGCGGCGGCACGGCGTCGGAAAACCTCGTGGTCGGCAAGGCTTTCGGCGACGATCGCGTGATCGACTTTCCGTTGACCGAAGTGAAGCGCCTCGCCGGCATCGACGTGCCGTTCGCTGAGATGAAGCTGATCCTTACCCGTCTCGGCTTCATGATGGCCGGCACCGGCCCCATGATGAAGGTCGCGGTTCCCTCCTGGCGTTCCGACGTGCACGGCAAGGCCGATATCGTCGAGGAGATCGTGCGCATCGTCGGTGTCGACAAGGTGCCGATGACGCCGTTCGAGCGCGGCGAGGAGGCCCGCAAGCCGATCCTGTCGGCGATCCAGCTGCGCACCCGCCGCGCCAAGCGTGCGCTCGCCGCTCGCGGCATGCTCGAGGCGGTGACGTGGTCGTTCATCGCAAAACCGTTTGCCGAGCTGTTCGACCGCGATCCGCCGGTGCAGGCGCACGCCAACCGCCGCGGTCATCCCGAGCTGACGCTGGCCAATCCCATTGCTTCAGATATGTCCGATATGCGGCCGAGCCTGCTGCCCGGTCTTGTCATCGCGGCGCAGGCCAATATCGATCGCGGCTTCCCGGATCTGGCGCTGTTCGAGGTCGGCCAGGTCTTCACCGGCGATGGACCGGAGGACGAGCTGATCGCGGCTGCCGGCGTTCGCCACGGCTATGCGTCCTCGAAGGGGATCGGGCGGCACTGGTCGGGTTCGGCTGTCGCGGACGCGCTCGACGCCAAGGCCGATGCATTCGCGGTGCTGTCGGCCGCGGGTGCGCCGATGCAGGCGCTGCAGATCGTGCCCGGCGGGCCGGACTGGCTGCATCCGGGTCGCTCCGGCACGATCCAGATCGGATCGCAGAACGTGCTCGGATATTTCGGCGAGCTGCATCCGCGCGCGCTGGCACTGCTGCGCGCGGACGGCCCGATGATCGTGCTCGAGGTGATCCTGGACCGCATTCCCGAGGCCAAGCATCGGCCGACCCGCGCCAGGCCGGTGCTCGAACTCTCCGCGTTCCAGCCGGTGTCGCGCGACTTTGCCTTCATCGTCGATCGCGGCGTCAAGGCCGGCGACATCGTGCGCGCGGCGCAGGGCGTAGACCGGAAGCTGATCACGGGCGTCACCGTGTTCGACGTCTATGAAGGCAAGGGCATCGAGGACGGCAAGAAATCGATCGCGATCGCCGTGACGATCCAGCCGCGCGAGAAAACCCTGACCGATCAGGAGATCGAGGCGGTGGCGGCAAAGATCGTGGCGGAAGTGAACAAGAAGACCGGCGGCGTGCTGCGCGGATGAGCTTTGTCGGCCTGATCCCGACCGGCCTCAGTGCAAGCATTGCGATCGCAATCTGCGTGATCGCCTTCGTTTCGGGAACCGCGCGCGGGTTTTCCGGCTTCGGCTCGGCGCTGATCTTCATGCCGCTGGCGAGCAGCCTGGCGGCGCCGCGCCTGGTCGCCGCGCTCTTGCTGATCATCGATTTCGTCGCCGCCGCGCCGCTGGTTCCGAATGCGTGGCAGCACGCGGACCGCAAGGCCATCGCGGTGATGGTGGCGGGTGCGCTGGTCGGCGTGCCCATCGGCACCTGGTTCCTCAGCTGGCTCGATCCGGTGACCACGCGCTGGATCATCTCCGGTTTTGTGCTTGCGCTGCTCCTGCTGCTGGTGTCGGGCTGGCGTTACCGGGGGAAAGACCACCCCGCGCTTTCCATCGGCATCGGCGTATTGTCCGGCTTTTGCAGCGGGCTGGCGCAGACCGGCGGCCCGCCGATCGTCGGTTATTGGCTGGGACGGCCGATTGCCTCAACCATTGCGCGCGCCAATATCCTGCTGTTCTTCGGCGCGTCCGATTTCTTTTCCGTGGTGAGCTATGCCTTCACCGGATTGATCACGATGGATGCGATCCGGTTTTCGCTCCTCGTCGGCCCGGTGTATGGCATCGGCGTCTGGCTCGGCTCCCGCCTGTTCGGCCGCGCCAGCGAAAAACTGTTTCGCACCATCTGCTACGCGCTGATCGCCGCGGCGGTCATGGTTGGCCTGCCTGCGCTGGATGACGTGCTGCGCTAAAGGCTTGCGCAGCGCATAAAGCAGTGGGACTGGCTCTCGACATCCTCTGGATCAGCCATCCTCAACGAGCAGATCGAGCGGCACTTTCAACACGTTCGCGATCAGGCGAAGCGCCGCCGCTGTGCCCGTCCGTCGACCATTTTCAATATCCGAAATATAGCCTTGGCTTAGATTTGTCTTGAAGGAGAGATACATCTGAGTAACGTCACGCCATTCGCGCACAACCCGCACCGGATTCTCCCCGTTGGCCATGCGATCGACAATGTCTTTCGGGAGCAATGAAGCACCGCTGGCAATTTCCTTGCGTGCGCGTGCGACAATGCGCGCAGTGCCCGCATCCTCGTCAGCTTCAGACGCCTTGGCGACTAAGAGCTCATAGTCTTTGCGCGGAAGGATCGCGACTTCGCCGCGTGGCGTCTTCTGAAATCGAACACTCATCGCATCCTCTTAGTCATATATCTCCCGCCGATGTCCCACCGCGGCGACAACAATCGTTCCCTGATCTTCATAGAAGATCACACGCCAATCACCAACGCGAAGCCGCGACTCGTCGCGCCCCTTGAGGCGCTTCACATCGCCGTGCCCGGTAGTGGCAAACTCCGTCAGCCGCCCGCCGATCCGACTGCGTACATCCGGCGAAAGCTTCTTCCACTGGCGAGCGCTCGTGGGAGAAGACGACCGACTTCATGCGAAAATATCGCATATCGCGATATCAACGTCAAGCCGTCATCACCAGATCGCAATAACCATAACCGTCGCGCTCGACGCGCGCGCCGGTCGCCACGGGAAGCCGACGCGAAAACATCGGGCCCGCCACCACGCAGGTGTGAAACTCGCCGTTCTCGCCGCAGGGATCGATGCCGTCGGGGAAATCCGCCAGCAACTGCAAATCGAATTTGCGCCCGGCGAATTCCGCCGGCAGTTTCTTCAGATCGACGGTGGCAAGATATGCCTCCATCCCGCTTTCGATCATCGCCTGCGCCAGCGGCAATGTCGGCCGGTCCCATAAAGGAAATAGCGGCGCGATTCCGGTGCCGGCGAGTTTCTGTTCGCGATAGGCGCGGATGTCGGCGAGAAACAGATCGCCGAAGATGATGTGGGTGACGCCTTCGGCCACGGCGCGCGCGACTTCCTCGGCCATGCGCGCTTCGTAAATCTCGTTCGGACAGGAATAGGGGATCGGCACGATGCGCGGCGGCAAGCCGGCGGCGGCCAGTTGCGCCAGCAGGATTTCCTGCCGCACGCCGTGGATCGACACCCGCTCGAACGTTTCGGTCACCGTGGTCAGGGCGCCGACCACCTCGAATTTGCCGGCGCGCCTGACCTCATGCAGCGAGAACGCGGAGTCCTTGCCGCTCGACCATGAGATCAACGCCTTCGGCCGCGGCTCGCTCAATTGATCGGTGTCCGCGGCATGGCGGACCTGACCGGCGCCGCGCGCCGCCGGCGGCCTGGTGGCGCGGGCGATACCACCGGCTCATCCCGGAGCGCGCCGATTCGGCGGAGCGCTGCTTCCGCCGCGCGCTCGCCGCTTTCCCAAGCGCCGTCGACCGTTCCCCACAGCGTCTCGTGGGTGGCTTCACCGGCGAGGAACATGCAGCCGATCGGTTCGGTGAGGATTTTCCGCGCCGGCTGCACCCCGGGGGCGGCCACCGACATCGCGCCGAGCGCGAACGGCGCCGCGTTCCAGCGGGTCGCGCTGGATTTCTTGACGGTGGCAGCAACGTCGCTACCGAACAGTTTTGTCAGCCACTCGACGGCAAAAGCCACCATCGCCGGCTCGCCCTGGCTTGAGAGATCGCGGCCGAAGGAACCGGCGACATCGAGCACGCATAGCGACGATCCGGCCATATTCCCGAACAGCAGCGCCGTCCGGGTCGAATTGCTCTGCTCGATGATGACATCGTCGCGGGCGAGCCCCAGCGGATTGCCCTGCAATGCGAGAGCGATGCGATCGTAGCTGCCGAGGCTCAGCTTCGCCGCGGCGTCGAGCTGCCGCTTGGGGAGGTCGGGCGTAAACTTGATATTGCCCGCGGCCAGCACATTGCTCGACACCGTGATGATGGCGGCGCGCGCGACGATCTTGCCGCTCGGTGTCTCCACCGTGACATCACGGTTGCTCCAGCCAATGCGGTTCGCCGGCGTCGACAGCGAAAGCGGGATCTCTTCGCCGAGCTTGCCGATCAGCGTGCCCAGCCCCTGCCGGCAGGCGATCGCGGCGTTGCGCTCCTGGGCACGGGCCTTGTCGATCACGGAGACCTCCTTCAGGTCCTTGCCCGTGGCATTGGCGCCGAGCACGAATTCGGTGGTTCCAGCCCAGTCGCCGAGGTCCTTGGGCAGCACCGAGGCGCAGGAGACGTCGGCCTTGCCGCGCGAGGCATCGTCAATGGCCCGGTTGGCCCGCACCAGGGCCGCGAGAAACTCCTCGGTTTCGCCGGCCCGCGCATAGCGGCGGCCGATGCGGATCTTTTGGCCCAGGGGCGCCGTGGAAATACCGAGGCCCGCGGCGCGGGCGAGCCTGATCATCGGATTGGTATCGGGATTGTGCATCCAGCGCGCGCCGCGATCGAACGGCACATCGAAGGTCGCGGTGTCGGTGAGGCAGCGGCCGCCGATCTGTCCCGCAGCCTCCACCACGATCACCTTGCGGTTCGCCGCCATGATACGCCGCGCTGCGGCAACGCCGGCGGCCCCCGCGCCGATCACGACAATGTCAGCCTCGCGCGGCACCGGCACGCCGAACGCGCGCGAACCCAGGGCAGGGACCGCCGCAAGGCCTGCGGACGCAACAAAAAAGTCGCGGCGCGTCATTGTCATGTCATGGTTTCCGGAACTTTGCAGAACAGAAGAACATCTCGCGAACTTGCCGCATCCGCGCGTCGTCAGCAACCGTCTTGGTAAATCAATCATGATTGATCGAGCCGATGCATGAACTAAATTGCAACAGCTTTCGACCATGATAAGGAAAGCGAAAAGCGGTCAGAAAGGCCGCTGGGGGGATATGGGGATATATTGTAATGGGCGCCGTGCTCGATACCGTCGGCAAGCTGATTGCGGGCTACCTTCAGAAGGAAGTTCCGGGCTATGAGCCGTTCACGCCGAGCGACCCCGAACATTTACGGGGTATCATCGAGCAGGGCGACGTGCTGCTGGTCGAGGGCAACAACCGGGTTTCGGGCATCATCAAATACCTGACGCAGTCGACCTGGTCGCATGCCGCGCTTTATGTCGGCCCGATCGACGGCGCGGAAGAGCCCAATGGCGAGCCGCATGTCCTGATCGAAGCCAATATCGGCGAGGGCGTGACGTCGGCGCCGCTGTCGAAATATTTTCCCTATCACACGCGGCTGTGCCGTCCAGTTGGCCTGTCCTTTGAGGACCGCAACACGGTTTGCCGCTACGCCATCAACCGGATCGGCTTCGGCTACGACACCAAGAACATCCTCGACCTGATGCGCTTTCTGATTCCACTGCCGATCCCGCAGCGCTGGCGGCGGCGGATGATCGCGTTCGGCTCCGGCGATCCCACCAAGATCATCTGCTCGGCCCTGATCGCGCAGGCCTTCGACGCCGTGCGCTATCCGATCCTGCCCAAGATCACGCGCGCCGGCTCGAGGCAGGCCCGGCGCGAAATCCTGCACATCCGTGATTCCTCGCTCTATATGCCGCGCGATTTCGACATCTCGCCCTATTTCGAAATCGTCAAACCCACCATCGTGCACGGCTTCGACTACACCACCCTGCACTGGGCCGACAAGCAGAAGCCGCTCCGGGAGGTAGCGGGCGAATTCGGCCCGTTTCCAGAAGCGATCGACGCGCCGTCGCTTGTTCCTGAAACGATTGACGAAGAGACGCCGCTTCCGGCTTAAGAAGTGATGTGGGTCGCCGACGACGCGGCGCCGGCCGAGCGCGTCCGCGTTGCAGAGCATCTCATCGTCCTCGAAGTTATGCCGCCGCGCAGCCCGCGATCGCGAGAGTTCGCGGCCTAGGCCGTCCAATGGCTTCACCCTGCATCGGCCTCCCAATTCGGTCGTGCGCTGCCTTCACGCATGAACGTCATCGGCCTCGGTCCGGGGATATAGCCGGTCTCGATCCGGTCGATCCGGAGGCCCGCGCCCTTGATCAGCGAATCGATGGGGCGGTTGAGGTGGCAGTCGCCGTCCGCACGAGCGAACGATGAATTGCCGGATCATCAGCGGTCAGAGCGGCCGATTACGGCCATCAGTTCCGAAATCTTCTCGCGCTGATCGGACTTGTTGCCGCTGGCAATCGCGCCTTCGACGCAATGCGCCACATGATCGCGCAGCACTTCCTCCTCGACACGGCGCAGCGCGGCGCGCACCGCGGAAATCTGCGTGACGATATCGATGCAATAGCGGTCCTCGTCGACCATCCTGGACAGGCCGCGGACCTGGCCCTCGATCCGGCTCAGGCGTTTTTGACAGGATGACTTGATGTCTTTTCGCATGCGCCCTATATACCCCTACAGGGTATGGGTTGCAAGTGGTCGATGGAGAGCGTGATGACCAAAGTTGAGAATGCCGGTGCGGATGTCGCCACCCGGATGTCCGGCCGTTGCGACGGAAGTCATGATCATACCGGCCACCACCATCACGCCGACAGCGGCGCCAAGGTGCGCGATCCCGTCTGCGGAATGAAGGTCGATCCGGCGACCAGCCATCACCGGTTCGACCATCGCGGCGAAACCTTCCATTTCTGCTCGGCCGGATGCCGCACCAAATTCGCGGCCGATCCGCAAAAATATCTCGACCAGCGCGAGCCGAAGGAAGTCGCGCCGGAAGGCACGATCTATACCTGCCCGATGCACCCGCAGATCCGCCAGGTCGGCCCCGGCAGCTGCCCGATCTGCGGCATGGCGCTGGAGCCCGAGGTGGCCAGCCTCGATGCGCCGCCCAACCCCGAGCTCGCCGACATGACGCGGCGTTTCTGGATCGGCCTCATACTTGCGTTGCCCGCGGTCGTTCTGGAAATGGGCGGCCATCTCGTCGGCGGCCACGGCCTTATCGATCAAACCCTGTCGAACTGGATTCAGCTGGTGTTCGCCACGCCGGTGGTGCTGTGGGCCGGCTGGCCGTTCTTCGTCC
>DATNMT010000628.1:0-2310 GCA_035602495.1 Bradyrhizobium sp. | reverse complement strand
AGTCGGTGAGATCCTTCCAGGTGCCGGCGACACCGGGCACGATCGCCTGGCCGCCGAGCTTGCCGTCGGTGCCGACTTCGCGCGCCACGCGGGTCACCTCGGAGGCGAACGAGCGCAGCTGGTCCACCATGGTGTTGATGGCTTCCTTCAGCTGCAGGATTTCGCCGCGGACGTCGACCGTGATCTTCTTCGACAAGTCGCCATTGGCGACCGCGATGGTGACCTCGGCGATGTTGCGGACCTGGCCGGTGAGGTTGTTGGCCATGGAATTGACGCTCTCGGTCAAGTCCTTCCACACGCCGGTCACCTCCGGCACCTGGGCCTGGCCGCCGAGCTTGCCTTCGGTGCCGACCTCGCGCGCCACGCGCGTCACCTCGGAGGTGAACACGCTGAGCTGCTTGATCATGGTGTTGACGATGGTGGCCGACTGCAAAAATTCGCCGCCCAGCGGGCGGCCATCGACGTCGAGTTGAACGGTCTGCAACAGATCGCCTTGCGCGACGGCGGCGACCGCGCGCGTCACCTCGCGCGTCGGCCACAGCAGATCGTCGATCAGGGTGTTGACGGAGCCTTCCATGTCGGCCCAGGAGCCGCTGGCAAGGCCGAACTTGACCCGCTGCCGGGTCTTGCCTTCGCGGCCGACCACCTGTCCGACGCGCTCGAGTTGCTGCGCCATGCGCTGGTTGGCGGCGACGATCTCGTTGAAGGTGTCGGCGATCTTTCCCTCGATGCCGAGATGGTCGCCGGTCATGCGTACCGAGAAGTCGCCGCTGCACATCGCCTGCAGCGCGTGAAGCAATTCCTGCTGGGGGTCGGGCTTGCCGTTGGTGTATGGCTTGACTTTGGGACGGCGGCGGCTGGATGAAGCAGCAGGGCCGAGATCACTCATGGCATTCCCCTCAAGCAAAAAATGTGCGCTCGCATCCGAGCAGCGAGTCGGCTTTTCGCACGATAAGATCGCGCGAATGATCCCGAAGCAAGCGAAATACCTGAGATATTACAAATCCCTAGCCCCGAGAAAATCGGCGGAGATAAGCAGTCCCGCGCTGAAACTTTTGTTCCGATAAATTCCCGGCCGGAACTTTTGTTCCCGCGCCCAGTAAATTATTGATCGGAAAGGTGGACGAGGTCGCTCCCACCCGGACGTTGGGCCTCTGCGACCGAAACCACCGCGTCCCCCCACGTCGTGTTCCCGACATTGTACCGGCCGCCGCCGCCCGCCTAGGCCTCGGATTTTGACGGCGGGAACCTTCACGGCCGCTTCTGATTCGGCTTTCTCGGCGGAAGCGGATGGTCGCCGCTGACCGCCTGCGGGTCGAACTTGCGGGTCACCTTGATGGCCGCCTGGCTGATATCGAGCAGCGAGCGGCGGCCTTCCTCCATCAGGGCTCCGGACTTCTTGTTGAAGGTCTCGGCCAGTTCGCGGATCGACTTTACCTTCTCGAACAATTCGTCGGCCTTGCCATCGGCAAGGCCCGGCATGATGCCGTCGACCCTGGTCATGGCGTTGTCGAAGCCCGCAAAGGCGCTGTCGGCCTTGCCGATGATCTTGTCGATCGCCTCGCCCTTGCTCGCCAGCGACGCCGTATAGGTCTCGAAGTTCAGAAGCGTATCCTTGATCGTCGCCTGGTTGCCGACCAGCAGCCGGTCGACATTGTGCAGGCTGTCGCGGATCGACTCGGTCTCGCTGAGGTCGGCGGTCAGGATCGGAACGCCATCCTCGTCCAGCGGCACTGGCGGTGCGGTCGGCGCCCCGCCGGTCAGCGAAATCGCCGCGATACCGGTCAGCCCCTGGAATTCCAGGCCGACGACGGTGTCCTTGCGGATCGGCGCGCTGTTGTCGACCATGACAAAAGCCACGACCTTGCGCGGATTGTCGAGCGTGAGCGATTTGATCTCTCCGATCTGAACGCCGTCGAAGTTGACGCTGCCGCCCTTGCGCAGGCCGCTGGCGGAGCCTTCGAACACGATGCGCAGCGGTCCCTGCTGACGGACGGCGCGGATCTTCTGGATTGCGAGCATGCCGACAAACGCCGCGGCAATCACCGCCAGCGTCGTCGTTCCGATCATCAGATTGCTCGCTCTTGCCTTCATGCTGGAACCCGGCTGCGACGTGCCTGATCAAGCTGGCCAACGCATTTCGTGCCGATTGTACGGGCAAAGCCGGACGGGAGAAAGGCGGGCTCTTCTGCCCTCCTCCCGCGAAGCGGCAGGGAGGGGTCGGGGGGTGGGGTCTCTCCGCGCGTTCGAGCGCCAATTTCGGCACTGAACCTGCCGAGGCCCCCCGACCCCGACCCCTCCCTGCCGCGC
>DATNMT010000595.1:0-2917 GCA_035602495.1 Bradyrhizobium sp. | reverse complement strand
AGGTCGAGGATGGAAAGCGGGATCATCGGTCTAACCTAGTGTGCTGGACCGGGCGGACAAAGGGTGCCGTGGCACAAACCAGGCGCGCGTCGACCGGTCGTGACCGGACAGCCGGCCGAGAGCGGGTGGGATGATATTTCTAAATTCCTTCGTATTTTTATTCTGCCCACTCGGTTGGGAGTTCCGCTCGGCTACAAATTCGTTTACTTCTGTCCACAATAACCCCTTTTGGCAACGAAGTAGGCGCCTCAACTCTTGCCCAACAAGCTAAGAATCGATCATAAATTACGATATTTCCGTATAAATTGGGCAAATTCCCACCGGCGATGGGCTATTTGAGCTAACCCGTTTGGCATATCTTAGCGCCGGGCAACTAGACCTGACATTCCTCAAGGCTTGCGTGGAGTTTGTGGTGCCATGACCGAGGTTACGCCGACCGCGCCGGACGGGCACCGCGCGCTGAAATCGCCCAAAATCTCCTTTGAATTCTTCCCGCCGAAGACCGAGGAGATGGAAAAGAGCCTGTGGGACACCATCAAGCGGCTGGCGCCGCTGACGCCCAATTTCGTCTCGGTGACCTATGGCGCCGGCGGCTCGACGCGGGAGCGCACCCATTCCACCATCGCCCGCATCCTGAGCGAGACCGATCTGGTTCCGGCGGCGCACCTGACCTGCGTCGGCGCCGAGCGCGGCGAGATCGACGGCATCGTCGACCGCTACCACGACATCGGCGTCCGCCACATCGTGGCGCTGCGCGGCGACCCGCCGGGCGGCATCGGCACCGCCTACACCACCCATCCGGATGGCTACAAGACTTCGGCCGCGCTGGTGGCCGGCATCAAGAAGCGTCATCCCGACATCGAGGTTTCCGTTTCCGCCTATCCGGAGAAACACCCGGAGAGCCCTGACTTCGATTCCGACATCGATGTGCTTCAGGCAAAAGTCGACGCCGGTGCGGCCCGCGCCATTACCCAAGTGTTCTTCGACAACGATCTCTACTTCCGCTACCTCGACCGGGTGCGCGCCCGCGGCATCGACATCCCGATCGTGCCCGGCATCATGCCGATGCACAATTTCAAGCAGGCGCGCAATTTCGTCACCCGCGCCGGCACCAGCGTGCCGGACTGGCTGGCGGAAAAGTTCGAGGGCCTCGACGACGATGCCGACACCCGCAAGCTGGTGGCCGCCACCGTCGCCGCCGGCCAGGTGCAGAAGCTCGCCAAACACGGCGTCGATACCTTCCACTTCTACACCATGAACCGCGCCGACCTCGTGTTCGCCATCAGCCATTTGCTCGGAATTCGCCCCAAGGGCGCACAGAAAGCCGCCTGACCGATGACCGTGCCTGTCTCTCCCAAACGAACCGCTCTGATCGCCGCCGCCCGCGAGCGCATCCTGGTGCTCGACGGCGCCATGGGCACCATGATCCAGGGCCTGGAATACGACGAGGCGGCGTTTCGGGGGCAACGTTTTGCGGATTTCCACCGCGACCTCCGCGGCAACAACGATTTGCTGATCCTGACCCAGCCGAAGGCGATCGAGGACATCCACGCCGACTATCTGCGCGCCGGCGCCGACATCGTCGCCACCAACACATTCTCCTCGACCTCGATCGCGCAGGCCGACTACGATCTCTCCAGCATTGCCTATGAGATGAATCTCGAAGGCGCCAAACTCGCGCGCGCCGCCGCCGCGCGGGTGACGGCGGAGGACGGCAAGCCGCGCTTTGTCGCGGGCGCGATCGGCCCGACCAACCGTACCGCCTCGATCTCGCCCGATGTCTCCAGCCCCGGCTTCCGCGCCGTCACTTTTGACGATTTGCGCGCGGCCTATGGCGAGCAGATCAAGGGGCTGCTCGACGGCGGCGCCGACCTGCTGCTGGTCGAAACCATCTTCGACACGCTCAACGCCAAGGCGGCGCTGTATGCCATCGCCGAAATCACCGAAGCGCGCGGCATCGATGTGCCCGTGATGATTTCGGGCACCATCACCGACAAATCCGGCCGGCTGCTGTCGGGCCAACTCCCCGAAGCGTTCTGGAATTCGGTGCGCCACGCGCGACCGATCACGGTCGGCTTCAACTGCGCGCTCGGCGCGGAAGATCTGCGCGCCCATATCGCCGATATCGGCCGCGTCGCCGATACGCTTGTGTGCGCGTATCCGAACGCCGGCCTGCCGAACGAATTCGGCGCGTATGACGAGAGCCCGGAATACATGGCGCGGCTGATCGGCGAATTCGCTCGCGACGGCCTCGTCAACATCGTCGGCGGCTGCTGCGGCACCACGCCGGACCATATCGCCGCGATTGCCGCCGCGGTCGCGCCGCACAAGCCGCGCATCGTGCCCGTAATCGAGCCGCGGCTGCGGCTGTCGGGGTTGGAGCCGTTCGAACTCACCCCCGCGATTCCCTTTGTCAATGTCGGCGAACGCACCAACGTCACGGGATCGGCGCGATTCCGCAAGCTGATCACTGCGGGCGACTACACCGCCGCGTTGCAGGTGGCGCGCGACCAGGTCGAGAACGGCGCCCAGATCATCGACGTCAACATGGACGAGGGCCTGCTGGATTCCGAGAAGGCGATGGTGACCTTCCTCAACCTCGTCGCCGCCGAGCCCGACATCGCCCGCGTGCCGGTGATGGTCGATTCGTCGAAATTCTCCGTGATCGAGGCCGGCCTGAAATGCGTGCAGGGCAAGCCGGTGGTGAACTCGATCTCGATGAAGGAAGGCGAGGAGAAATTCATCCACGAGGCCAGGATCGCGCGCCGTCACGGCGCCGCCGTGGTGGTGATGGCGTTCGACGAGGTGGGACAAGCCGACACCTTTGCGCGCAAGACCGAGATCTGCAAGCGCGCCTACGACATCCTGGTCAACCGGCTCGGCTTCCCGCCCGAGGACATCATCTTCGATCCGAATA
>DATNMT010000549.1:0-4468 GCA_035602495.1 Bradyrhizobium sp. | reverse complement strand
ACACCCGCACCGGCATGACGTATTTGCGGATGCGATCGACCCGGCCGGCTAGATGATATTCAGCGCCGAACGCGGTCTTCAGGAATCCGTCCGCGATCTCGCTGTCGGTAAAACTCTTCTTCTCCGCGCGCTGGCGCGAGGCGATGGCGGGGATTTCGGCGGAAGCGGGCGATGGCCGGACGACGCTGCAAAGCGCGAGCGCCGCCAGGGCGATCGCGAGCATCCGAATATGTGAGGAGCGGTTCATTGAAAAAATACTAACGCTGTCGTCCCTGCGACCCGTCTACGCCAACCGCCTTCGTCCGAAGGCGGACTTCGGCGGTCAGGAGGCTTCGCCGGGGTCATGGCGATGGGCCGCCGAAGCTTTAGCGAAGGCGTCAAGCAGGGACCCATAGCCACAGGCTTTAGTTGTTGCGCCAAAGCCGTCAAGCAGCATCTCTCAAAACAAACGCCGCGGCGTATGGGTCCCTGCTTCCGCAGGGACGACGATGATTATTTCCGCAATAGCAAACCCTAATTCTTCACGATCACGGTCGTTCCGACCGAGACGCGGTTATAGAGATCGGTCACGTCCTCATTGGTCATGCGGAAGCAGCCGGAGGAGACCGCCTGGCCGATGGTCTCCGGTTCGTTGGAACCGTGAATGCGATAGAGCGTCGAGCCCAAATACATCGCGCGCGCGCCGAGCGGATTGTCGATGCCGCCGGCCATGTGGCGCGGCAAATCGGGCCGCCGCGCCAGCATCTGCGAGGGCGGCGTCCAGCTCGGCCATTCCTTCTTGGCGGAGATGCGATGCACCCCGCTCCAGCGGAAGCCGTCGCGGCCGACGCCGATGCCGTAGCGCAGCGCCTGGCCGTTGGGCAGCACCAGATAAAGCCGGCGTTCGGCCGTGTCGATCAAGATGGTGCCGGGCGCGTACTGGCTGGCAAAGCTCACGGTCTGCCGCGGAATCGGGCTCGATCCGCCGGCGCTGAAATTGGGGCCGCCGCCCATGATGTCGCGCATGTCGAAGCCCGAAAACCCCTGCGCCCGCGCCTGGCCGGCCCCGGCCAGCAGGCTCACCGCCGCAATCAGCACCGCAAACGCCCGCATCATCTTCTTCCCCCGCAAGCTTGGTTTGACGGCGAGAGACAGTCCATAATTGGGGCGATTTCGCAAGCAACGAGGCCGTGAGGGCCCGGTTTTCAAATGCTGCGGTTAAGAAAGCCGTTCCGGGCGATAGCTGCAATGTCCCGAGAACCCTTTGACGAAACCCGTCAGGAATGATTGATCTTTCGGGGAACCCAAACAAACATCGCGAACGGGAGTGGAACGGATGAACGGTGCGGAAAGTCTGGTGCGGACCCTGGTGGCGGGCGGCGTTGACGTCTGTTTTGCCAATCCCGGCACCTCCGAGATGCATTTTGTCGCAGCGCTTGATAGGGTCGAGGGCATGCGCTGCGTGCTCGGCCTGTTCGAGGGCGTGGTGACCGGGGCGGCCGACGGCTATTTCCGCATGAAAGGCACGCCCGCCTCGACGCTGCTGCATCTCGGTCCGGGGCTCGCCAATGGGCTAGCCAATCTACACAACGCCAAGAAGGCGCATTCCGGCATTGTCAACATCGTCGGCCAGCATGCGGTCTATCACATCGGCTATAACGCGCCGCTGACCTCGGATATCGAGGGCCTGGCGCGGCCGATGTCGGAATGGGTGCGCACCTCGCCCAACGCCAAGTCGGTCTCAAAAGACGGCGCCGCCGCGATCGCCGCGGCCAAGAGCTCGCCGCCGCAGATCGCGACCCTGATCCTGCCCGCCGACACCGCCTGGAACGAGGCCGACGGCATCGCCCAGGTGCCGGCGCCAACCCAGCTCCCCGGCTTTTCGCAGGAGGCCGTCGACACGGCGGCGAAGGTGCTGCACAGCGGCGGCGCCCAGAACCTGCTCTTGATCACCGGCAGCGCCTTGACCGAGAAGGGGCTGGCGCTGGCGCAGCAAATCGCCGGCAAGACCGGCTGCAAGGTGATGGGCCAGACCTATCATCCGCGCATGGCGCGCGGCCGCGGCCGGTTCTCGATCGACCGCATCCCCTATGTCATCGAGCAGGCGCTGCCGCTGTTGAAGGATCTGAAAAATATCATCCTGGTCGAGGCCAACGATCCCGTCGCGTTCTTCGCCTATCCGAACAAGCCGAGCATCTTGAAGCCGGAAGGCTGCGAGGTCCACCGCATGACGGCGTGGGGCGAAAATTCGGTGGCGGCGCTGGAAGCGCTGGCGGATGCGCTCGGCGCCAGGCCGCAGGACGTCAAGCCGCAGAAACTCGCGGAACTGACCAGGCCGACGGGGGCGCTGACCCATGCCTCGATCGCGCAGGCGATCGCGATGGCGATCCCGGAAAACGCCATCGTGGTCGATGAATCCATCACCACCGGCCGCGGCTTCTTTCCGCCGACGGCGGCGGCCGCGCCGCACGACTGGCTGCAGAACATGGGCGGCTCGATTGGTTTTTCGACGCCGGTCGCGACCGGGGCCGCGGTGGCCTGCCCCGACCGCAAGGTGATCTGCATGGTCGGCGACGGCAGCGCGATGTACACGATTCAATCGCTGTGGACGCAGGCGCGCGAGGGCCTCAATGTCACGACCATCGTGTTCGCCAACCGCATCTATCAGATCCTGCGCGGCGAATTCGACGGCGTCGGCGCCGGCGAGCCCGGCCAGCGCGCCCAGGACATGCTGAAGCTCGACCGCCCGACCATCGACTTCGTCGCGCTCGCCAAGGGCATGGGCGTTCCCGGCCGCGCGGTCACCACAGCGGACGAATTGGTCGCGGCGCTGGCGGAAGCGATCCCGGAGAAGGGACCGCGGCTGATCGAAGTGCGGATGTGAGGGCAACGCCGTCATTCCGGGATGGTCCGAAGGACCAGACCCGGAATCTCGAGATTCCGGGTTCGATGCGCTGCATCGCCCCGGAATGACGCAGGGAGGCCCAATGCAAACCGAGCTCAACAAGGTCGTCACCGCGCTCCAGGAATTCTACGCGCACGAGCGCTTCCTGTTCGAGCAGGATCTCGGCGAGCGCACGCTGACGCATCGCCTCGCGGTGCACCTGGAAAAGCAGTTTTCGGGCTGGGAAGTCGATTGCGATTACGACCGGCTCGGCGAGCGCACGCTGCGGCTGCCGCATGGCACGATCATCTCCACCGACGATCATCTGGCGAAATCGGTCTATCCCGACATCGTCGTGCACCAGCGCGCCATTCCCAACAACCTGCTGGCGCTCGAAGTCCGGAAGGCGTCGAACCATCAATCGCCGGACCACGACCGGCACAAGCTGCAGGCGCTGACCGACCCGCATCTGTGGTTCGCCTACTGGATCGGGATTTTCCTGGTGCTGGGAAAGACCAGCGTCGTCTCGGATGTCTATGTCGGCGGCGTCATCGACAAGGCATTGTCGGCGTGGCTGGCCGGACAGCTGAAGGACGTTGGATTGGGTTTAGGCTGACAACAGCGGGGGTTTCGAATGAGAACAGGATTTGCACCATCGATCGTCGCGGCCGCGCTGCTGCCGACGGCCGGACCTTTGGCGCTGCCGGCGTTTGCGCAAGCAGCGCCCGCACCGGCGCTCGACGCCGCCTACCAGACCATCCTCGCCCATCCAAAGCGGTGCGCAGAAAGCCGCCACGCCTGCTCGGAAATGGTGCTGGTCACTGTGAGGATTTCGACACCTCGCTCCAGAGAGGAGCGAGAAGCGCTGCGCGACGCCCCACCAGAAGCTGAATCTCGTTGAGTGACAGCCTTGGGCGCAACCGTCGCGCTTCGCGCAGCGCCACAACTGCCTCTTCCTTGCTGCCAAGACCTGCCGCTGTGAGCGCCAGGACGATGCGAGCGACATAGAACTGCGGATCGCGACGGCAGGCTGCCCGGACTTCCTCGTGAGCCTCTGTCAGCCGACGATGCCTCGTCAAAGCCAGCGCATAGAAAGTTCCCCAGAATCCCAACCGATGATCGCGGGGGCTGAGCCGCATCCCGTGCCGCAGTTTCTCAAGTCCTGTAGCATCCATCTTCTCGAGAAAGCATAGCGAAGTCCCCAGCGCGACCCATGCCTGTGCATTGCTCGGATCGTTCTCGATCGCTCGTTCCAGTATCTCGGTGCCTCTTTGCACATCGCCGAGTTCCGCCAAGGCACAACCGGCATAGCCCAGGACCTCGGAAGCATCGTGGTCGATCGCCACCGCGCGTTCGGCTTCCGCGCGCGCTTCCGTCACGGCCGCTCCGCCGTCTGCGACGAGGCCAAGCCGCGCGCCCAACGACAAAAAGAGTGCAAGCTGGGCGCGCGCGAGGGCAAAGTCAGGATCCAGAGTCGTGGCTTGCCGCAACAGCGCGGTAGCCTGCGTCAGCGTTTCTTCGCTCCAGCCTCTGAGGCTGATCATGCCAGCTCCTTGCCGATAGCATGACCAAGCGTTCGGGTTGGCGTCGCGCCGACGCCGAATC
>DATNMT010000521.1:0-8132 GCA_035602495.1 Bradyrhizobium sp. | reverse complement strand
TCGATCGCGACGCCGAACACCTGTCCGATCGATGCCGCGGTGAAGGTGAAAAGTTTTGGCGCGCCCACGAGCTGGGCCTGCGCCGGTCCACCCATATTCTGCAGATCGACGACGCGCAGCGACGGACCGTTGAGATCGATGAAGGTTTTCGTGCCTGGATCGACGCCGGGCGCGATCTGCACCGGCGGCAACGCGCCGGAGAAACCGGTGACGGCGGCGTTGCCGGCGCTATAGACCGGGCTCGAGGCCTGCTGAGCCATCAGCGCGGCGGGAAGGATACATATCGGCGCGAACAGCAACGCTCCCGCGCAGCAATTTCGGATGAGGCGCCGGGCCTGGCTTCGGATCCGCAGACGTTTTTTGCGTTCCGATGCCATGATCGCCTACTGAGCAATTTGTTCGGGCATGCAGGTTCCATTGGCTGGATTGGGAACCATGCCGTTCGGGCAACACTGCCCGCACGCCGCGACGTTGTTCGGATCGCAGCAAGTGCCGTCCGGCGTCATCACCTCGCCCGGTTTGGTGCACGGCGCGACGCATTTATTTCCGCTGACACGGATTTGGCCGGCGATGGGGCAGGGCACTCCGGTCAGCGGCGTCGGGCAGATCGAGCGTGTCGGGTTGAGGTCGTTGCCGTTTGGACCATTGCTCTTGCCCCAATCCGGCGGCACCGCCGGCAGGCCGGTGCTGTCGCAAATGCAGACATAGGCCAGCGGTCCCGAAGGCCGCAGGGCTTTGGTGGTCGCGGGACATTGGCACGTCGCATAATACCAGCCGTCGTTGCCGCTCGGGTTGTATTCCTGCACGGGCACGAACGTCATGGGGCTGGGGCAAACGCAGTACTCGCCGGGCGCGCAGGTGGTAAACGAGCCGCTATCGAGGCCTTCGATGATGATGGTGCTGCCGTCGGGCTGCTGGTTTACCTGGACCGGAAAATACCCCTGATTGGGACCGCCGGTGTTGTATTCGAGCAGGCTGTAATTGGGGTCGTTGCAAGCCGCATATTTCGGATCGTTGGGATGGATCCTGTAGTCGACGCAATTCGCCGGCGGGGTGCAATTGGCCGCAACCGGCGGCGGTTGCTGGCAGGTCTGGCAGGGATTGCCGAGGTTAAATAACTCCGAAACACCGCAGATCAAATCCTGAATGCACGCCACGACCTCGTTGGGGAGCTGGCCGATGCCCTGATACAACGAGCAGGCGCAGGTAGCGAAATCGATCGGGTTGAGCGAACCCAACGCGGTCTGCAACCCCTGCGGAATCTGGGTGACCCACGAACCGGCGTTGTTGACGTCGTTGACGGCGTTGCAGATCTGATTGGCGAGGTTCGGATCGCCCTCAAAGAAGGTCGTCAACCCGGTTGTGACAAACGATGATTCAGCAAACGCGGTCTGGCATTGCGGCGAGTCGAGCGCGCTGGCGGTATTCACCACGCCATTGACGACGTCCGAACAGTCGGCCCGCGCGGGCGCCGCATACGCAAACATGGCCGCGGCCAAAGCCGCCCCTCGCGCCAGCGCAAGCAGCGGCCCGCTCACATCCTGTGCAATGCGTTCGCCTGCCGCCATGGGACAGCCGTGCGAGGTTCAGTTCTCGACGTATCGCGCTAGACCGCAGAAGGCTACATCCGGCCCAACCCGCTGACAACGCGAAAATTCAGGCATCGGGGATCGCGGCGCCGCGGGGCGTGACGCGCATGGCGTCTATCCGGCCGCGAGATTGGCGCCGCGTTCGATCGTGAATTCGACGTCGATCAGCCCGTGGGAATGATTCATATCCGATTGCGACATCAGGAAAGTGAGATGCTTTCCCTTCAGCGAAGCGAGCACCTCGGACAGCCGCTCGGAGAGCGCCGGCGCAATTCCCTCGAACGGTTCGTCGAGCAGCAGACATTTTGTGCCGATGCCGAGCGCGCGGCCGAGCGCGACCAGCTTCTGCTGGCCGCCGCTCAACGATAGCGCCTTGCGATGCCGCATCTCGGCGAGTTCGCCGATCACCTCGTAGATGAAATCGAGCCGCGCCTTGCGGTCGAGATGTTTTGCGACCCATAATGGCAGCAGGATATTTTCCTCGACGGTCAGTTGCGGCACCAGGCCACGGTCTTCGGGCATATAGCCGATGCCGAGCGCGGCGCGGGCATGGCGCGGGCGGGCCGACAGATCGGCCCCTTCGAACCGCACCGCACCCTGCGCCGGCTTGAGATGACCCATGATCGAACGCATCAGCGTGGTCTTGCCGGCACCGTTGCGGCCGACCAGGCTCACCATGGCGCCCCGCGCAACCCGCATCGAAAAACCGCGCAGCGCCGGCATCGATTGAATCTCCACGACCAGATGGTCGATCTCGAGCAGCGGCGGCGGGACGTTCATTGCGCGCCCCCGGTGACATAGCGGCGCACTTCCGGATCCTTCAGTACGTGATGCGGTTCGCCGTCGGCCAGAATCCGGCCCTGATAAAAAGCCACCACCCGGTCGGAATAACGGCTGACGATTTCCATATCGTGTTCGACGAACACGATGGTCGCGGCGTCCGGCGCGACGGCACGGTTGACGCGATCCATCGTGGCGAATTTCTCTTCCGCCGAAATACCGGATGTCGGCTCGTCCAGCAGCAGCAGTTTCGGCCGGCGGACCAGCGCCATTGCGATGTCGACCAGCTTGCGCACGCCGCCGGCGAGTTCCGAGATCGTGCGATCGGCCATATCGCCAAGGCCAAACCGTTCCAGCAGTTCGAGCACCTGGTCGCGGCGGCCGTGCGCCTGCGCCGGCGAGTGGAATGAAAGTGCCTGCCCCCGGGCGCCGCACAGCGCCACGGCCAGGTTTTCGCCGGCCGTGAGCTCAACGAACAATTGCGGAATCTGGAACGAGCGGGAGATTCCGAGCCGGGCAACATTTCTCGGCGAGCGGTTTGTGATATTCATCCCGTCAAGCGCGATCGAGCCGGAGTCGGGCTTCATATATCCGGTGACCATATTGACGAAGGTTGTCTTGCCGGCGCCATTGGCGCCGATCAGGCTGACCTTTTGGCCGGGCGCGATATCGAGGTTCAAGGCGTCGGCGGCGACCACCGCGCCAAAGCGCTTGTCGAGCCCGTGCACCGAAAGGATCGCGGTCACTGCGCGGCCTCCTTTTGGACCACGACGGGAGTCGCTGCCTCTGTCCGGCCTGCCTTGCGCCGGTCCCCGATCCAGAGCGAGCCGATGCCGCGCGGCAGAAACAGGATGACGGCAAGCAGGAAGACGCCAAGTACGAGCTGCCAGGTGTTGGGCAGGTAAAGGTTCGAGAATGAACGGACCAGTTCGAGCGCAAGCGAAGCGACGAACACGGCGGCGACGCTCTGATATCCGGCGAGCACCGCGACAAAGACGAACTCGCCCGAGGTGGTCCAGTAGGCGAATTGCGGATCGATGTGGCGTTGCGCCATCAGGGCGAAGGCGCCGCTGGCGCCGGCAAACACCGCCGCGATCGCGAAATTGATGGTGACGATCCGGTTGGAGGAGATGCCGAGGTACTCGACGCGCAAATTGTTTTCGCGCACCGCGAGGCTGGCGAGACCGAGCTCGGAGCGGAACAGGAACGTTGCCGCAATGCCGGCAAGCCCGGTGGTGACCACCGAGACGGCGTACAGCATGAAATCCGCCTCGCGCGGGTCGGCGAAGACCATGCCGAACAAGCTCGGCCGTCCGACATTGAAACCGTCGGAACCGCCGAGCGCGGTGGTCTTGACCAGCGCGCCATACAGCACCATCGACAGCGCCAGCGTCAGCATGCCGAAGAAAATGCCGCTGTAGCGTGCGATCAGCGGGCCGATCGCGAGGCCGAGCAGGCCGCCGCAGATCGCGCCGATCAGCATCTGCACGACCGCGTCGGTGATGCCCCAGGCGTTGGCAATCAGGGCGACGCCGTAGCCGCCTGCCGCATAGAACAGGCCCTGGCCGAACGACACGTTGCCGGTACGTGCCAGGATGACGATCCCGAGCGCGATCAGGGCATTGGAGGCGGCGACGGTGGCGAGCGACAGCGTCCAGGTTGGAAGCACGCGGCCGAACAGCGCCGCCAAAATCACCAGCAGGATCATGCCGAGGGGGTGCAAGCCTTGCTTCATCCGTCTCGCCTGCTCCATCAGATTCGCCTTGCCGTCTCGCGCTTGAACAGGCCCTCGGGGCGAAACATCAGCACTGCCGCCATGATCAGGTAGATCATGAACAGCTCGGCCTGCGGCATCAAATGCACCGAGGCGGCGCGGGCGAGCCCGACCATGATGGCGCCTACCGCAGCGCCCTCGACGCTGCCGAGGCCGCCGATCACCACGATGGCAAAACTCAGGATGATGACATCCGAACTGAGACCCGGCTGCATCGAAATCTTGGGCGCGGTCAGTGCGCCGGCGGTGGCTGCCAGCAGCACGCCGAAAGCAAAGGCGAAGGCGTATACCCGGTTCACCCTGACCCCCATGCTGACGCTCATTTCCTCGTTGTGGATGACGGCGAGCACGATCTTGCCGCTGACGGTGCGATTGAGGCCGAACCAGACCAGAAAGCCGATAGCGGCGGAAATCGGTATCAGCACCAGGTCGTAGCCGACGTAATAGAGGCCGGCGAATTCGACATTGCCGAACAGCTCGTAGGGCTGGGTGGCGTAGATCGGATTTACCCCCCAAACCAGCTTGGTGCCGTCCTCGAGGATCAAGAATACCGCATAGGTGACCAGCAGCAGCACCACTTCATCGCGGCCATAGAACATCTTCAGCAGGCCGCGCTCGAGCAGGAGACCGACCACCGATGCGATCAGGGCGACGGACAACAGCATCGCGACAAAACCGAAGCTCGGCGGCAGGTTGTGCGCAGCCACCGTGGTTACCGCGGTTGCCGCGATATAGGCGCCGAGCGCGTAGAAGGAGCCATGGGCGATGTTGAGAATTTTCAGCACGCCGAATACCAGCGTCAGCCCCAACGCTACGATGAAAAGCCAGGACGCCTGGATCAACCCGTCGAGAATGATGGTCAGGACGAAGTTCATGGCGTTGTTTTCATACCGATGATGGCGGCCCGGGGCGAAAGTTCACGGCGCGGTTTTCGATCGCGCCGATCGCATGCTGCAAGGAGGAAGTTGCGGCGCGAGCATCGTTCTCGCGCCGCTTTCAACCTTGCCTGAGATTCGGACGCCGCTCAGCAGCGCCTGTTCAGTTGCATTTGGCGCCCTGCATGCCGCCCTTGATCCAGTCGAGCGCCTTTACCCCCGGAGGCGGATTGACGCATTCGGCCGGGAAATACTGGATATCGACCAGGTCGACCCGCCTGGCGTCCGGATTATACTTGGTGCGGCTGAACGCAATCGGCTGGATTGCCTGATGGCCGTCGGCGAGCTTCATCTGAATGAGGCCGCCGGGCGATTGCCATTCGAGACCCGTCATCGCCGCCACCAGTTCGTCGGTCGAGGGCTTCTTGCCGCCGTTCCCGGCCATGGCCTTTTCAACCGCCGCCTTCAGCCCGAGAATCGACTGCGCAATGCGATAGGCGGCCTGAACCGGATAGACGCCGTTGGCGGCTTCGTAGCCCTTGAAGAACCAGTCGTTGATTGGCGATTTCTGCGACATCAGGCCATAAGCGCCGCGGGCGCCGATGATGGTGCCGTCGGGCATCTTGTCGCCGAGCGGCGGAAGCACGTGATCGGCGGCTGAGAACACCAGCTGGCTTTTCTTCGCCAGGCCGCGGGGAGAGGCCTGCAGGATGAAGGCCTGCAGATCGCCGCCCCACAGGCTCGAATAGACCACGTCGGAGCCGGTGCTGACCAGCGCGGAGATTTCGGTGCCGTACTGGCCGGCGCCGAATTTGGGCAGCAGGTCGGTCTGGAGTTTGGCGTTGGGATAGAGTTGTCCAGCGGCGGCGACGAAGTCGGCCCGGCTATCCTGCCCCCAGGCATAATCCTGGTTGATCGCCGACAGCGTCTCCATCTTGACGTTGTTCGCCTTCATGTACCTGATGAGGCCGACATTATCCATGGTGGCATGCGCGGCGGTGCGGAATACGTAAGTGTATTTCGCCTCCTCGAAGATGCGCGGCGTGCCGCAATCCATCAGCACCAGCATCTTTTTCAGTTCCTCGGCGATCGGCGCCACCGCGAGGCAATCGCCGGAGCCGATATAGCCGAGCACGACATCGACATTATCGCGCTCATAGAGGTTGCGCAGCTCCTGGACCTGCTTGGTCGCGCCGCCGTTCTCGTCGATGACCACAGGCTCGATCTTCATGCCGCCGAACCCGACCTTGTCGTAGGGGGCGGGGCCAGCGCCCTTGTTCAGCTGATCGACGACATATTGGCCGCCGTTGCGGGCCGGGACGCCGAAACTGTCCGCGGCCGGTCCGGACAGGAATGTCACGATGCCGAGCTTGAAAGTGTCTTCCGCCGCAGCCGGCGCCGTCAAAGCCAGCGCAGCGGCGGCAACGGCAGACAGCCGCGCGGCCGCGCGGTTGATCCGCGAAAACTGATGCATGATTTCCTCCCCTGGATAGCCGGCCGTAAGGCCTGTGCGACCGCGCCGGTTGAGCCGGCGTCGGCCATGGGGGTTAGTTTAGGCGGGCTTTCCCGGCGCGTCTACGACGTCGAGGGCATGCCGAACCGGGGCCGGAGAAGTGTTCAGCGCAGCACGTGCCGCGGCAGCCACAGCGACACTTCCGGGATGTAGGTGACGAACATCAGCACCAGGAACATCACCGCGTAAAATGGCCAGATCTTGCGCATCACCTGCTCGATGGTGACCTTGCCGACCGCGCAGCCGACGAACAGGATCGCGCCGACCGGCGGGTGACATAATCCGATGCCGAGATTGAGCAGCATGATCATGCCGAAGTGAACGGGATCGACGCCGAAATTCTGCATCACCGGCAGCAGGATCGGCGTCGCGATCAGGATCGACGGCGCCATGTCGACCAGGGTGCCGAGCACCAGCAGCAGGATATTGATCAGGAACAGGATGACGTATTTATTGCTGGAGATCGACAGGAAGAACGCCGTCATCTTGGCAGGCATCTGCGTCAGCGCCATGATGTAGCCAACGCTCGAGGCACAGGCGATCAGCGTCAGCACCATCGCCACCGTGCGCAACGTCCGGTGCAGCAGCACGGGAAGGTCTTTCCAGCGATAATCGCGATAGATGAACATGGTGACGAAAAAGGCCCAGACGCAGGCCACCGCGCCGGCTTCGATGGCGGTGAAGACGCCGCCGAGAATGCCGCCGAGGATGATGACCAGCGTCACCATTCCCCAGGCGGCGTCGATCGTGATCCTGATCGCATCCTTCGCTGGCACGGTCTGGCCATGCGGATGCTTGTCGCGATAGGCGATGACGAGACAGAGCACGATCAGCGCGAAGCCGAGCAGCAGGCCGGGGAATACGCCGGCCATGAACAGCGCGCTGATCGAGATCGTGCCGCCGGTGGCGAGCGAATAGAGCACCGCATTGTGGCTCGGCGGCACCAGCAGCGCCTGAACCGAGGCGGTGATGGTGAGGTTGGTGGCGAATACGCGGGGAAAGCCGGCCTTCTCCATTTGCGGAATCATCACCGAGCCGATCGCCGAGGTATCGGCCACGGCGGAGCCGGAGATTCCGCTCAGGAACGTCGTCGCCAGCACGTTGACGATGGACAAGCCGCCGCGCACGCGGGTGAATCCGACCAGCACGTCGGCGAACGCCACCAGCCGGCGCGCCATGCCGCCCTCCGCCATGATCGCGCCGGCCAGCACGAAGAACGGGATCGTCAACATCGCCACCTTGCTGACGCCGTCTGAGATTTTCAGCATCACCGCTTCCAGCGGAATGCCGATCGACCAGGCGCCCGCCATCGCGGCCAGCGCCAGCGAATAGGCGATCGGCATGCCGATCAGAAAGCACACCAGCATGGTCGCAAGCAGGATGAAGATATCCATGGATGTGCCTATGCGTTCAGTCGAACGGCGCGACGTCGTGGTTGTGCAGCAGCAGATCGGGTGGCGCTCCGAGAGCGATCCGCTCGATGATGAAAAGCAGCAGGCAACCGCCGCCGACCGGAATCGGCAGATAGGTGACGCCGACCGAGAGGAAGGGAAAATCCGCGATCGTGTTGTGCCAGGTCACTTCGACCAGCCGCTCGCCCC
>DATNMT010000515.1:0-3304 GCA_035602495.1 Bradyrhizobium sp. | reverse complement strand
TCCTGCTCGTCCGTCCACCCCGCAAGGCGCGCGACTACCGCAAGATCTGGAATACCGAGAACAACGAATCGCCGCTGAAGACCATCACCCGCGCGCAATCGGAAAAACTCGCTGCTGCGATCGCCGACCATGACCATGTCGCGGTCGACTGGGCGATGCGCTACGGCAACCCGTCGATATCCTCGCGCATCGCGGCATTGACGGCGCAGGGCTGCGACCGGCTCCTGGTGGTGCCGCTCTATCCGCAATATTCGGCGGCGACGTCCGCGACCGTCTGCGACGAGGTGTTCCGCGTGCTGGCCGGGATGCGTGCGCAACCGACGCTGCGGGTCAGCCCGCCCTATTACGACGACCCCGGTTATATCGAGGCGCTGGCGGTCTCGATGTCAGTGCATCTGGCGACGCTGCCGTTTGCCCCGGAGCTGATCGTCGCCTCGTTCCACGGCATGCCGCAGAAGTACGTCGACAACGGCGACCCATACGAGAAGCAATGCATCGCCACCATCGATGCGTTGCGGAAGCGGATGGGGCTCGGTGCCGCCAAACTCCTGCTCACCTTCCAGTCCCGCTTTGGCTTCGACGAGTGGTTAAAGCCTTACACCGACCAGACCATGGAGCGGCTGGCGAAGGAGGGCGTGCGGCGCATCGCGGTGGTGACCCCCGGCTTCTCCGCCGATTGCCTGGAAACGCTGGAGGAAATCGCGCAGGAAAACGCCGAGATATTCAAGCACAATGGCGGCGAGCAGTTTGCCTACATCCCCTGCCTGAACGACGGCGAGTCCGGCATGGACGTCATCCGCCAGCTGGTGCTGCGCGAGCTGCAGGGCTGGATATGACGGCAATTCCCGCCAATGTTCAGTCGCCGTACATCTGGCGGCCGGCAAACTCAACCATAGCTATATTCGGCAAGCACGGCTGAACCGGCGCGGCCGGTATGCAGACAAATAAGCGTGCGCCCGGACGCATTTCGTGCCGGGCATTGGGAGGATTTATGACCGGTTTTGATATTTTCGCCATTGCGCTGGTGCTGCTGGTGATCTTCACGCTGTTTGCCGGCATCAAGACGGTGCCGCAGGGCTACGACTGGACCATCGAGCGGTTCGGCAAATACACCCGCACGCTGGCGCCGGGGCTCAACATCATCGTGCCCTATTTCGATCGCGTCGGCCGCAAGATGAACATGATGGAGCAGGTGATCAGCATTCCGGAGCAGGAGGTGATCACCAAGGACAACGCCACCGTGACGGTGGACGGCGTCGCGTTCTTCCAGGTGTTCGATGCGGCGAAAGCGAGTTACGAGGTCTCCAATCTCAATCAGGCGATCATCGTCTTGACCATGACCAACATCCGTTCGGTGATGGGCGCGATGGACCTCGACCAGGTGCTGTCGCATCGCGACGAGATCAACGAGCGGCTGTTGCGCGTGGTCGATGCCGCGGTGTCGCCGTGGGGGCTCAAGGTCAACCGCATCGAGATCAAGGACATCGTGCCGCCGGCCGACCTCGTCGAGGCGATGGGCCGCCAGATGAAGGCCGAGCGCGTCAAGCGCGCCGACATCCTGCAGGCCGAGGGCCAGCGGCAGTCGGAAATCCTTCGTGCGGAAGGCGCCAAGCAGGGCCAGATCCTGCAGGCCGAAGGCCGCCGCGAGGCGGCGTTTCGCGACGCCGAGGCGCGCGAGCGTTCAGCCGAGGCCGAGGCCAAGGCAACCCAGATGGTCTCTGAGGCCATCGCCAAGGGCGATGTCGCCGCGCTGAATTATTTTATCGCCGACAAATACATCAAGGCGTTCGGGCAGCTGGCGGATTCGCCGAACCAGAAGATCATCATGCTGCCGATCGAGGCGGTGAGCATTTTGGGGTCGCTCGCCGGTATCGGCGAGATCGCGAAAGCGACGTTTGGCGAAAGCGCGGCATCCGCCGCGGCCGCCGCGCGGCGTGCATCGGTGCCGAGCGCAGGCGCCGTGCCGCCGGTGCCGCCGCCGAGCTAGAGTTGATCCGGAGGATCAAGAGATGAGCGAGATGTTTGTCACGCTGGGCACCTGGAACTGGCTGATTTTCGGCGTCGTGCTGATGGCGCTGGAATTGGTCGCGCCCGGCGTGTTCCTGTTCTGGCTCGGGCTGGCGGCATTGCTGGTCGGGCTGGTGTCGTTTGCGATCGACCTGTCCTGGCAGACGCAGCTCCTGTTGTTCGCGGTGTTTGCCGCCTGCGCGGTGCCGCTGTGGCGGCGCCTCGCGCTTTCCGGCAGGGCGAGCGCGAGCAATCCGTTCCTCAACAAGCGCGCCGACGCGCTGATCGGCCGGGTGTTCACGCTGGAAAAGCCGATCATCGACGGCTCCGGCACGGTGCGGATCGACGACACGATCTGGCGCGTCGCCGGCCCCGACACGCCCGCCGGCAGCAGGGTCAGGATCGTGCAGGCCGACGGCGCCAGCCTGACCGTGGCGGCGGCGTAGAGCTATGTGGACTTGGCTCACCTCTCCCGCCTGCGGGGAGAGGTCGGATTGCCAACGGGTCGGCGCAAAGCGCCGCCCGATGATAAACTCCACAATCCGGGTGAGGGGGGTCTCCGCGCATTCAGTGTTCGCGGAGGCAGCTCACCCCAACCCTCTCCCCGCGAAGTGCGGGGCGAGGGAGAAGTGGTCAGAGCGCCTTGCTCCAGCGCTCGGCGAAGCGATGCAGCGGCAGGAAGGTTTCGTGCAATTCGCGGCCCATTTCGGTGAGGCGATATCCGCCGGCCGGAACAAGCTCGACAAGGCCGGCCTCGCGCAGCTCCGACAGGCGCGCCTGCAGCACCGTGGGGGATGCCTCGTCGCAGGCCGCGCGAAGCGCGCGCGAGGTCAAGGGCTCGCCGCGCAGCTCCCACAGGATCCGCAACGACCAGCGCCGGCCGAGCAGGTCCAGCAGCACCATGATCGGCCGGCCTGTCCTGGAACCGCGCACGCGACGATTTTTCACGGTTGCCAGCTGTTTCGGCATCGGTCATCCCTTGCGGTGCGCTACGGATAATGTAGCATCGTGCTACTATTATTGTAGCACGGGAGTTCGACATGTCACGCATCGCGCCGCTGCAGCCGCCTTATGCACCCGAAATCCAGGGGCAGTTCGACCGCATCATGCGTGGCGCGCCGCCGCTGACGTTGTTTCGCGTTGTCGCCGCCAATGCGCGGGCCTGGGAGAAATTCCGCGCCGGCAGCCTCTTGGACCGAGGGCCGCTGTCGTTGCGCGAGCGCGAGATCGTGATCGACCGCACCTGCGCGCGGACGGGATGCGAATACGAATGGGGCGTGCATGTCGCGGCCTTCGC
>DATNMT010000308.1:0-8953 GCA_035602495.1 Bradyrhizobium sp. | reverse complement strand
TCCATCGGCCAGGCGCCGCCGGAAGCGCCGATGCCGACGCGGCTCATCGATTCGGCGCCGCCGCCGATGACGAGTTCATGCTGGCCGCTCATGATCTGGGCGGCGGCGAAATTCACCGCATCGAGGCCGGAGGCGCAGAAGCGGCTGATCTGGACGCCGGGGACGGCCTCGCCGAGCCCCGCCTTGATCGCCGCGAAGCGCGCGATATCGGAGCCGGCCTCGCCGACCGGATCGACCACGCCGAGGATGACGTCGTCGACCACGTCCTCGGCCAGGTTGTTGCGGTCCTTCAGGGCCTTCAGCGGCGCGATGGCCAGCGCCAGCGCGGTGACCTCATGCAGCGCGCCATCGGGCTTGCCGCGGCCGCGCGGCGTGCGAACGTGATCGTAGATATATGCCTCAGGCATGACGCCCTCCTGGTATGAGGATCATAATATAATAGCTGATTGAACCGCGCCGCGGTAGCAAAACTGTGATCAGAACGCTTCCGCCGCCAATTCCATGGTGGTCGCGGATCCGGTCTGGATGCGCGCGAGGTGCACCGATGTCTCGGGCAGCATTCGTTCCATGAAGAAGCGACCGGTCACCAGCTTGGTGGCCAGATAGGGCGTCTTGCCGCCGCCCGCAATCTTGTCGATGGCTACTTTCGCCATCCGCGCCCACATAAAGGCGAAGGTGACGAGGCCGAACAGCTGCATGTAATCGGTGGCGGCGGCGCCGGCATTGTCCGGCTTCATCATCGCGTTCTGCATCAGCCAGGTGGTGGCCTGCTGCAGATGGCCGAGCGCGGTGCTCATCGGCGCGACATAGGGCTTCATGGCCTCGTCGCCGCCGTGATCCTTGGCGAAAGTGGCCACCTCGTTGAAGAACCCCATCACCGCGCGGCCGCCGTCGCGCGGCAATTTACGGCCGACGAGGTCGAGCGCCTGAATGCCGTTGGCGCCCTCATAGATCATGGCGATGCGGGCGTCGCGCACGAACTGCTCCATGCCCTGCTCGGCGATATAGCCGTGGCCGCCATACATCTGCTGCGCCAGCACCGCGTTGGAGAATCCGACGTCGGTCAAAACGCCCTTCATCACCGGCGTCATCAGCCCCATGTGATCGTCTGCTTCCTGGCGATCCTTGGGATCCGAGGAGCGGTGGGCGACGTCGCTCTTCAGCGCGGTCCAGACCACCATGGCGCGCGCCGCCTCGTTGAAGGCGCGGATGGTCAGCAGCGTGCGGCGCACGTCGGGATGCACGATGATCGGATCGGCCGGTTTGTCCGGCGCCTTCGGCCCCGTCAGCGAGCGTCCCTGCAGGCGGTCGCGCGCATAGGCCACCGCGTTCTGGTAGGCGACCTCGGACTGCGCCAGCCCCTGCACCGCGACGCCGAGCCGGGCCTCGTTCATCATCACGAACATGCCCTGCATGCCCTTGTTTTCCTCGCCGATCAGCCAGCCGGTGGCGCCGTCGTAATTCATCACGCAGGTGGAATTGCCGTGAATGCCCATCTTGTGTTCGATCGAGCCGCACGTGACGCCGTTGCGCGCGCCCAGCGAACCGTCGGCATTGACCAGGATTTTCGGAACGACGAACAGCGACACGCCCTTGATGCCGCTGGGCGCGCCCTCGATCCGCGCCAGCACCAGATGGATGATGTTTTCCGCCAGATCGTGCTCGCCGGCGGAGATGAAAATCTTGGTGCCGGTAATCTTGTAGCTGCCGTCGGCCTGCTTGACGGCCTTGGTGCGCAACAGGCCGAGATCCGTGCCGCATTGCGGCTCGGTGAGATTCATGGTGCCGGTCCATTCGCCGGCTACCATCTTCGGCACGAATATCTTCTTCTGTTCGGGCTTGCCATGCACCATCAGCGCCGCGGTGGCGCCCATGGTGAGGCCGCCATACATCGAGAACGCCATATTGGCCGAGCACTGGAATTCGCTGACGGTCTGGCTGAGCGTCACCGGCAGGCCCTGGCCGCCATATTCAGCCGGCGCCGAGAGTCCAAGCCAGCCGCCTTCGGCGACCTGCCTGAAGGCTTCCTTGAAGCCTTTTGGCGTCGTCACGCTGCCGTCGGCGTTGCGGGTGCATCCCTCGAGATCGCCGGTCCGGTTGAGCGGCTGCAGCACCTCTTCCGACAGCTTTGCGGCTTCCGACAGGATCGCGTCCCGCACATCGGCGGAAGCGTCGCTAAAGCCGGGAAGATTGTCGTAGCGGTCGATCTGAAACACGTCGTTGAGCAGGAAATTGACGTCTTCCAGCGGGGCTTTGTAGATCGGCATGGGCTTCCTCTCAGCTCGCAGGCTGCTCGTTTAGGGGAGTTCGTTCAGCGCAGCAATCGCTCGGTTCCTGAAATGGACCTTAGCCGGTTCCGGCGGTCCGGGCAGCACCAGAGCGGGATGACTTTTCTTCGAATCGTCATACCGCTCAAACTTTTGATGGAGCATGATCTTTTCGGAAAACCGGCGTCCACTTTTCCGGATCATGCTCTAGTCACGCCGGCGGTTTCGACTTTGCGACGCTGGTAATATCGCCTGGCGGCATCGACAGTTGCTCCGCCATCAGCCGGTGCAGCAGGTTGATCGCCTTCAGCGGACGCACCATGACCTTGAAAAGTGTGATCCTGTCGTCATCGCTGAAACGGATGATGTCGACGCCGTTGATCCTGATCCCGTCAATCTCTTTTTCGAACTCGAGGACCGCGCCATTGCCGGAGCGCCATTCACCGACATAGGCGAAGCCCGGACCGCCCAGCACCTTTTCCGCGCCCGCCAGATATTTGAAGGTGATGTCGCGGCCGCGTTGCGGCGAATGAACGACGGGGCTTTCGAACACCGCATCCGGATGAAGCAGGTCCCAGAGCGCCGCGCGGTCGTGGGACTTCATGTAGCCGTACCATTTGTCGAGGGCGGACTGGCTCATCGGACGCCTCGTGTGGGATTGGTCTCGGGACGATTATATGCACATTGACGCATATGCATCTTTATGCATAAAGTCAAGGATGGAGCCGGAATAGAGGAGGTCGCCGCTTGGCGCTGGGTGACGCAATCCTTGCATGCCTGACCGAACGTCCGATGACGGGCTACGAGCTTGCCAAGACGTTCGATTCCTCGATCGGGTTCTTCTGGAAAGCCGACCATCAGCAGATTTACCGCGAACTCTCGCGGCTTCGCGACCGCGGCCACGTCCAGGGCTGCGAGGTCGTGCAATCGGGCAAGCCCAACAAGCTGGTCTACACGCTCACCGCCGAGGGCCGCGCCGCGCTGAAGCACTGGGCGGCCCGGCCGAGCATCCCGCCGTCGATCAAGGACGACCTCTTGGTGCGGCTATGCGCGCTCGACAGCGTCGACATCGAACCCATGCGCGCCGACCTCATGGCGCGACTGGAATATCACCGCGATCGTTCCGCCCGCTACGAACGCATTCTCAACAAGCGCTTTCCGCACGGCGCCGCGTCAGTCGCGGACACCGGCAAGCTGCTCGGACTTCGCATCGGGTTGCGTCATGAGCGTGTGGTGGCGGAATGGTGCGAGGAGGCGCTCGAGGCCCTGTCCGCCGTCGCCAAGGCGACGAATGCCGTGCCGTTCGAGGGCGGCCGGCACGAAGACGACGGACGAGCCGACGCGTCCCGAACGGTTCGGGACGGCGCTTGAGGTTCCGGTCTGGCCTGTCCCGGTCCTGGCCGCGATGGAACAGCCTCTGCACCGGCCCGAACCGGGTCGATTTCGCCCCGTCAGTAACTTTACTGCGCGACCGCCCAAATCCTTAACCCGTTATTTACCGTAACGCGAAAAAGTCAGCATCTGAGGCAGACGACCTGCGCGGAATCCGATTGTCTTTCGAGTGGGACGCGCGGGGAGGCTGAAGGCGCAGGTGGAGCGCCGAAGTCTTGAACCGGACGGCAGCATGAATTCGCGCGTATCTTGGAGTGTGGAAGGCATCGATCCATCCGTGCGCGAGAGGGCCGAGGCCGCCGCGCAACGCGCCGGCATGTCGCTGAACGACTGGCTGAATTCCACCGTCGGCGAACCCGCGCCGCCGAATTTTCGTGAGCCCTACGATCCAAAGCCGATGGCGCCGAGCCAGGAATCCCGCGACGTCGCCGATATCCATCAGCGGCTCGATGCGATCACCCGCCAGATCGAGCAGATTTCGCAACCCAAGCCACGCAGTGACAAGCCACGCAATGATATGCCACGCAATGATATGCCACGCAGTGATATGCCGCGAAGCGAGATGGCTCGCAGCGATATGTCGCGCGCCGATATGCCCCGCAGCGAACCGGGCGTCGCCCGGCAGTTGAACGACGCCATCTCGCGCCTCGATTCGCGGCTGTCGCAGATCACAAGCCCCGCGCCGAAGAAGACCCAGCTCCAGGACAAGCAGCGCCAGGCCGAGATGGTCGAGCGCGCGGCCTCCCAGGTCTACCGCCCCTCCCCGCCGCTCAGTCCGGCCTCGCTCGATTTTGCGATCGCGGAAATCGCCGCGCGCCAGAGCGAACTTGACGGCCCGCCGCGGCCGGTCCCGCCGCGCAGCGCGCCGCCGATGGCGCCTTCGATGGCGCCGGCGCAGGCTTCGGGTCCGGATTTCTCCTCGCTGGAGCGGCATCTGCTCAAGATCACCGGCCAGATCGAGGCGCTGCAGCGCCCCGACGGCATCGAACAATCGATCGCCGCGTTCCGCGGCGAACTTTCCGAGATTCGCCGGGCCATCACCGAAGCGATGCCGCGCCGGGCGATCGAATCGATCGAAAACGAAGTCCGCTCGCTGTCCCGCCGCATCGACGAAACCCGCCAGAACGGCATCGACGCGAAGGCGCTGGCCGGCGTCGAACGGGCGCTCGCCGAAATCCGCGAAGCGCTGCGCTCGCTGACACCGGCCGAGCAACTGGCCGGCTATGACGAGGCGATCCGCAATCTCGGCGCCAAGCTCGATCTGATCCTGCGCAGCAACGACGATCCCTCGACGGTGCAGCAGCTCGAAGGCGCCATCGCCGCCCTTCGCGCCATCGTCTCCAACGTCGCCTCCAACGACGCGCTGGCCCGGCTTTCCGACGACGTGCACATGCTGTCGTCCAAGGTCGAGCAGCTCTCGCGCTCCAGCGGCAACAACGATTCCTTCGCGATGCTGGAGCAGCGCATCGCCGCCCTGACCTCCTCGCTGGAAAGCCGCGAGCCGGCAAGGCCGGCCGAAAACAACGAACATCTCGAAGGCGCGCTGCGCGCGCTGTCCGATCGCATCGACCGGATGCCGGTCGCCAACGACAGTTCGTCCGCCTTCACCCATCTCGAACAGCGCGTGTCCTATCTGCTGGAACGGCTGGAAGCATCGACCGGCCCCCGGGCCTCGGTCGATCTCGGCCGGGTCGAAGAGGGACTGCAGGACATTCTGCGCCACCTCGAGGCCCAGCACGCGGCTATGGCCCGTTTGGCGTCCGACACCGGCCGCAGCGCGCCCGAGCCGGCTGACTCCGGCCTGATCGACATGGTCAAGCGCGAATTGTCCGACATCCGCTTCAGCCAGACCGAAACCGACCGCCATACCCAGGATTCGCTGGAAGCCGTGCACAACACGCTCGGCCATGTGGTCGACCGGCTGGCGATGATCGAAGGCGATCTGCGCGTGGCGCGTGCCGCGCCAGTACCGCCGCCGCTGGAAATTCCCGAACCGCAAATTCCGCCGCGCGTGGCGATGCCGCTGCCGCCGAAACCTGAACTGCCGAATCCGGCCGCCGAGCAAGCGGCCTTCGCCGCGGCACCGCGCGATTTCGCCGCCGCCGCTTCGGCGCCGGTGCTTGCCGCTGCGCCCGTGCCGCCACGCGCCATCAGCGAAATTCTGGTGCCGACGGCGCAGCCGCGCCCGGTGATCGAGCCGGATCTGCCGCACGATCACCCGCTCGAACCGGGGACACGCCCGAGCGGCCGGCTGGCCTCGCCATCGGAGCGCATCGCCGCGTCCGAAAGCGCGATCAGCGAAATTCCGGCGGGCAAACCCGAGCCGGTCTCGACATCGAGCTTCATCGCCGCCGCGCGGCGCGCCGCGCAGGCCGCGGCGGCCGCGGCCCCCGTCGACCCCAAAGGCGGCCGCAGCCCGCTCAAGAGCGTCGGCAGCAAGGCTGGGGAAGCTTCGACGATCACCTCCAAGATCCGCTCGCTGCTGGTCGGCGCCAGCGTGGTCGTCATCGTGCTCGGCACCTTCAAGTTGGCGATGACGCTGCTCGACGGCGGCAGCCCGCCGCAGATGCCGCCGATGGAGAATTCGAGCGAGCCGCCGGCAGCTGCGCAGCCGCCCGCGAATGACGGCGCCAAGCCCGCAACCCCGGATGCGGTGACGCCCTCGATGACCTCGCCGACCCCGATCGGCCGGCAATCGCTCAATAACATCAACGCCGCGCCATCCGCCGCGGACAGCACCGCCTCGGCAGCGATCCCGCAAAACCCCGCCTCGCCGGTCCCCGCCAGCGACATCACCGGCTCGATTCCGCCGGCGACGCCCGGTGGCCGCAAACTCTCGATGGTGCAGGTGCCGCCGACCGAACGGTTGCCGGACGGGATCGGCGGACCGGTGCTGCGCGCCGCCACGCTGAAGGGCGATCCGACCGCGGCCTACGAAATCGCCGTGCGGTTCGCCGAAGGCAAGGGCATCGCGCCCAATCTCGACGAGGCCGCGAAATGGTATGACCGCGCAGCAGGGGCCGGCGTGGTGCCGGCGATCTTCCGGCTCGGGACCTTCTACGAGAAGGGTCTCTCCGTGAATAAGGACGTCGATATCGCGCGGCGCTATTACCTGCAGGCGGCCGAGCGCGGCAACGCCAAGGCGATGCATAACCTCGCCGTGCTCGACGCCGACGGCGGCGGCAAGGGCGCCAACTACAAGAGCGCCTCGGAATGGTTCCGCAAGGCGGCCGACCGCGGCGTCCCCGACAGCCAGTACAACCTCGGCATCCTCTACGCCCGCGGCATCGGGGTCGAACAGAACCTCGCCGAATCCTTCAAATGGTTCAGCCTGGCGGCCGCGCAGGGCGACGCCGATTCCGGGCGCAAGCGCGACGACATCGCCAAGCGGCTCGATCCCCAGTCGCTGGCGGCGGCCAAGCTTGCGATCCAGACCTTCACGCCGGAACCCCAGCCCGACGATGCCGTCAATGTGGCGACGCCTGCCGGCGGATGGGATTCGGCGCCGGCGCAGGCCAGCGCGCCAAAACCCGCCGCCAAGCCGGCCTCGGCCAAGCGAACCGCCGCCGCGCATTGAACGCGTTCCGAGGCGGTCGCGTCATATACCCCGTCGACAAAGCCGTGTAGACAGGCGCGCTGGCGGCGACTGCCCGAAGCGCTCGACGTCGGGACGGCTTCAACCGCCGAGAGGGTCGCGTGTCGTTCGATGATCGCCAGGATAAGCCAGGTCAATTCCGGAGGTCGCCGACCGGACCTCGGGTCGCGCCGCCGCGTCAGCCGGCCAACCCGGCTGCGGTGACCGTTGCCGTCGGCCGCCGGCGCAATGTGTGGTCGGTCGTCATCTTCATCCTGCTATTTTCCAGCTTCGGCATCCGTGCCTACCGGGACCTGTCGCGGCCCGATGCCTGGGCCTACTGGAAGGACCAGTATCTCTCGCCGAGCCTGACCTCATCACTGGTCAGCAGCGCCGACTTCGACGGCGGCGGACGCGGCCGGCCGGTATTGTTCATCCGCGGCAAGATCGGCGCCGCCGCCGCGAGCTGGTTCCGCGACAGGCTCGAGCAGGCCCATCTCGCAGCTGGCGATACGGTATTGGTGTCGTCCCTGGGCGGGGATTTGAATCAGGCTGTGGTGATGGGCGAAATCATCCGATCGCACGGTCTTTCGACGGCGGTGGGCGTCATTGACGCTGCGGGCCGGCTCAGCCCCTCTTACTGCGCGAGCGCCTGCGTATTCGTCTATGCCGGCGGCAAGCCGCGTTACGGCGTCGAAGGCTCAATGCTCGGGGTTCATCGGTTTGTGACCTCTGCGCCCGGCGAGGACCCGGTCGCCGAAGCCCAGCGGACCACGGGGACGGTGCTAGGCTATATGACGAAGATGGGCGTTTCCTCCTCCTTCGTCGAAGCCATGTCCCAAACCAGAGAGATCCGCTGGCTTGGCGCCAGGGAAGCCGCGGCGATGAATCTGGTCACCGATCCGGTCGGCAAGCCCCGGGCTGCGGCCCGTTAATCTGAATTTTTCACCACGTCGGCAGAAGCGCGGCGGACATCGGCAAAAAATTGCCGGTCCGCGGATTCTTTAGTCCCTCCGTGGGGCGATTTCGGTTATGCAGGGACGCGGCAGTCGATCCGCGTTCGCGCCTCTTTCCGCGCCAACCGAATCCCACTTGCTCGATCGAGAGACCTGACCCGCGGGCGGTTTCGACCAGCCTCACGGCTAAATTGCAAAGAGCGGACGCGCGTGCAGCTTTACCTTCCGATCGCCGATATTCCGGTCAATGTTTTTCTCATCCTCGCGATGGGCGCGGCGGTGGGTTTTGTCTCCGGCATGTTCGGCATCGGCGGCGGATTCCTGATGACGCCGCTGTTGATCTTTGTCGGCATCGCGCCCGCGGTCGCGGTCGCCTCCGTCGCCAGCCACATCGCCGCCTCCTCGTTTTCCGGCGCGCTGTCCTACTGGCGCCGCCGCGCCATCGATCCGGCGCTGGCGCTGGTGCTGTTATGCGGCGGCACCGTCGGTACCGCGCTCGGGGTCTGGACCTTCACGCTGCTGCGTTCGCTCGGCCAGCTCGATTTGATGATCGCGCTGTCCTACGTACTGCTGCTCACCACCGTCGGCGGGCTGATGTTCTGGGAAGGCTTGCGCGCACTGCTGCGCGCGCGCCGCGGCGTGGTCGTGCCGATGCGCCGCTCCGGCAGCCATGGCTGGATCCACGGACTGCCGCTGAAGATGCGCTTCAAGCGCTCCAAGATCTATCTGTCGGTGATCCCGGTGGTCGTGGTCGGCATCATCAT
>DATNMT010000467.1:0-10699 GCA_035602495.1 Bradyrhizobium sp. | reverse complement strand
TAGGACCCGTCCGCCAGCAGGCTGACCTTGCGCGTCGTGCCGTCGGCAAGCTTCTCTTCGCGCTCGATACCAAAACGCGGACGGAAGGTGCCGCCACCATCCATCACGCCGAGATTGGTGTTGTAGAGGATGGGCGTGCCGGGATGCCTGAACTCCGGCGTTCCCCAGCACGGCCACGGCAGGCCGTAATAGTCGCCGCCGACTTCCGGGTCATCCTTGGGCGCCCGCATGGTGACCAGATCGAACTTGGCCTGGTTCTTCATGTGCGCCTTGAGCCGCTCGGGCGATTGCCCGCAATAGCCGGTCGACCAGCCGCCGCGATTGATCTCGCGCAGAATATCCTCCGCCGATACTGCGTTGTTTTCGACCTTGATATTCTTGAACATCCGGTCGGCAAAACCGAACTTGCGGGCGAACAGGTACATCGTGTCGTAGTCGTTCTTGGATTCGAACACCGGCTCCACGATCTTCTCGCCCCACTGCAGCGAGCGATTCGAGGCGGTACGCGAGCCGTCCATCTCGAAACTGGTGCAGGCCGGCAAAAGATAAATTCCGTCCTTGCGCTCCGAGAGTACCGACCACGCGGTCGGATAGGGATCGCAGACAACGAGCAGTTCGAGTTTCTCGATGCCGCGCTTGGCTTCCGGCATCCTCGTAATGGTGTTGACGCCATGTCCCATAATGAACATCGCCTGCACATTATCGGGCTGGCTGACCTGGTCCTTCGGCAGCAAGGTCGCATCGAACCAGCGCGTGCTCGGAATGCCCGGCGTTTCCATCAGCTTCTTGTTCGGGAAACGGGAACTCATCCACTCGTAATCCACTTCCCACACCCGGCACCAATGCCGCCAGGCATCTTCGGCCAGACCGTAATAAAGCGGCAGCGTCGTCACATCGAGGCCGAGATCGGTGGCGCCCTGCACATTGGTGTGGCCGCGAAAGATATTGGCGCCGCCACCGGCGTGTCCGACGTTGCCGGTGGCGAGAATCAGGATGCAGCTGGCACGGACATTCGCTGTGCCGGTCGCGAACTGGGTCTGGCCCATCGCCCAGATCAGGGTCGCGGGCTTCTGCTTGGCGAAGAGTTCGGCAACGTGCTTGACCTGAGCCTCGGGCAGACCTGTGACGCGCTCGACCTCGTGGGGTGTCCACTTCGCCACCTGCTTGCGGATTTCATCGACGCCATAGACCCGCTGGTTCAGGAATTCCTTGTCCTCCCAGCCATTTTCAAAAATGTGCCAGAGCATTCCATAAATCGTGGCGATATGGGTGCCGGGGCGCACGCGAACATATTCGGTGGCGTGCGCGGCGGTCCGTGTCATTCGCGGATCGACCACGATCATGTTGGCGCGGTTGAGTTCCTTGCCTTCGAGAATATGCTGCAGCGACACCGGATGCGCCTCGGCCGGATTGCCGCCCATGAGGAGAATGGTCTTGGCATTGCGAATGTCGTTGTAGCTGTTGGTCATCGCGCCATAGCCCCAGGTATTGGCGACGCCAGTGACCGTGGTGGAATGGCAGATCCGCGCCTGATGATCGGAATTATTGGTGCCCCAGAAGGCGGCGAGCTTGCGATTGAGGTAGGCGGCCTCATTGGTAAATTTGGCCGAGCCCAGCCAGTACACCGAATCCGGTCCGGACTTCTGGCGAATTTCCAAAAGCTTGTCACCGATCTCCTCGACCGCCGTTTCCCAGGAGATGCGTGTCCATTTGCCGTCGACGAGTTTTACCGGGTAGCGCAGGCGGCGCTCGTTCAGCACGTCGTCGCGGACGGCCGCGCCCTTGCAGCAATGCGAGCCGCGGTTGATCGGGCTGTCGTAATCAGGCTCCTGGCCAATCCACACCCCATTGGCGACTTTGGCGATGACCGAGCAGCCGACCGAGCAATGCGTGCAGATGTTCTTCCGGGTCGTAACAGCCGCACCCGCGGGAGCTGGCGGGCCGGCCTCGGCCTTTCGGATGCTGCCGAGCGGGAGATTGCCGACCGCCGCGAGCGCGCCGGCACCGATACCGGAACGCTTCAGGAAGGCTCGCCGATCCAGATCGCCGCCTGGTTTGGTTGAGCGTGAGCCAGCGACGCTTCCGCGATTTCTATGACGTTCCGACTTTTTGATCAGCACGGACGCCTCCCTATCGGGCCGGATAGCTATTGACGCGGTAAAAGTCTCGAACCTCAGGGGAATTCGCCTGGTAGCGTGCTCTGCGCTTTTCTTTGAGGTCAACAGGCTCGGCGGCCGCCGGCTCCGGCATCAGAGCGCCCGTGGCCGCGGCTGCAACTCCGGCGATCGCGGCTCGAAACAAATCGCGTCGGGGGATCAACGACTTGAGGCGCTCCCTCATGAAAGCCGCACTCCTCCTAAATCAAGCCATGACCACGAAGCCGCCACAGCCCGGCCTGGATCATCCCGTTGCATCGTCATGTTACTCCTCGGACATTGCTATGACAATCGCGCGATACCGCGGTTCCGCGCGAAAAATTGACATCCATCAAGGAACGCTTCGGCACCTCCAATTCCGGTCATCCAGGCGCGGCGCCATCGGCCGGGTGAACCGCAACTTGCGGCACAAGTGAATGCCAGTTCGAATTCAGCAGTGCGCCATGCATGCCGGGTTTTTGACGTCGGGACGCGGATCATCGACGAACATTTTACGATTCGGCATCTTGACCTCACTAAGGGTCCTGGCGTCGAGGATCGCGTCAGCGGAAAGTAGCCCATTCAGACTGAGGATGTAAGCCGAGACCGCATAGACGTCGTCGTTGCTCAGCGACTCCGGCGCGTTCTGCGGCATGGCACGGCGGATGTAATCGAACAGGGTCGGGGCATAGGGCCAGTAGCTGCCGACGGTCTGCACGGGCTTTGGCATTGCAAGCGTGCCCTGGCCGCCGACCAGTTGCTCGCCGATGCCGCCCTCGCCCCTGGCGCCATGACAGGCCGCGCATTGCTGATCAAACACCTCGCGGCCGTGACTGACGCTGCCGCTTCCCGGCGGCAGATTGTGACCGTAGCGATCGATGTCGATGTTCCAGCCCGCGATCTCCGCCGAGGTCGCGGGGCGGCCGATGCCATACCGACCTTGCGCCTGCGCCGTCGTTACACATGCCAGCATGACGACCGCAAGCAGGAGGATGCAAGACCTACGCATTCTCATTGGTCACCTCGCCGTCGGCTGCGATGCGCCAGGGCCATATTGCGTTGTTGTGGTAATAATAATTTTCGCCGCGAACTGCGAGAAGTTCGGCCAGCGTCGGCTGCACATAACCGGTTTCATCGATGGCGCGGCTTTGAATGACCGCCGGCTGGCCGTCCCAATGCCACGGAAGCCTGAACCGGGTCAGCGCCCGTGTCAGCACAGGCTCCTGCAGCTGCGCTTCCTGCCAGTTCTTGCCGTCATCGACGGAGACCTCGACGCGGCTGACCTTGCCGTGCCCGCTCCAGGCAATGCCGCTGATCTCATGAAACCCGGGCGCGCTCAGCCGCTGCCCACCCGAGGGGCGCGTGATAATGGATTTCGCTTCCATGTAAAATGTGAACTCGCGCGCCGTGCCGTCCGGCATCAGATCGGTGTATTTCGAGGTCTCCTCCCGCGAGTAGGTCGGCTCGGTGGCAACGCGCAGGCGGCGCAGCCATTTTACGCTCATATTGCCTTCAAATCCGGGCAGCAGGAGCCGCAGCGGATAACCCTGCTGCGGGCGAAGACGTTCGCCGTTCTGGCTGTACACGAGCATCGCATCGTCAAGACATTTTTCAATCGGTACGCTGCGGGTCAATGCCGCCGCATCGGCGCCTTCAGCGACGACCCATTTCGCGCCGGCCTGCAGTCCCGCTTCCTGCAGCACGAGCTTCAGGCTGACCCCGGTCCATTCGGCGCAGCTTACGAGACCAACGAGGTCGGACGCCGTCTTGCCGTAGGGTTTCTTGTAGGCTGGGTTGCCCGAGCATTCGAGAAAATAGATGTGCGATTCCGCAGGGAAGCGCCGGATGTCATCCATCGTAAAGATCAGGGGCCTGTCGACGAGCCCATGGAGCATCAGTCTGTGCTGCGCCGGATCGATGGCGGGAACACCGGCGTGATGACGTTCGTAGAACAATCCATTCGGCGTAATGATGCCGTCGAGATCCTGCAACGGCGTCCGCCCCGACGCCGACAGGTATTGCGGCAGATCCTTTTCGATATTCTTGACGACACCTTTCTCGAACGGCGAAGGCGTTCCGTAAGGCTGGCTTCCCATGGGATCGCCGGGCGTCTTCATCCATTCCGGGACATTGGGCGGCAGGTTGTCGCCGCTTTCGCTCGCCACCACCGTTTCGCTTGCAGCGAACCCGCCCGCGATCACGGCGCCGCCCACCAACACACCACCTCGACGCAGGAACCGCCGTCGCGATGTCGCGCCAATATCGTTACCGATATCCTTGCCGGTGTCGGTTGGCTCAGTCATCGGACGTACTCCGGTCGAAATCGGTACGCCTCGAATTACCCAATGAGGCTTTGCCCTGTTCCCACACCCAAGACGTCTCGATCGTAGTTCACCGAGCCGGATCGCGCTTGCCCAGGCTTGCCACGCCTGTCCCATCTTGCCGAATTGGGCTTCAGGAAAGTTAAATTGCTTTCACGTCGATGGCTCGCAATACGCAATCAGCATCCGGATCATGAAAGCAAATCGATGCGGCCATCACGCATGGTCAATGAGTGCGAGGAAAATGGAAACGTGCGCCAGGCGTTTTGTTTGATCATTTCTAAAATTCAATTTAATGGCGTCGCCGGCTGAATGGATTTAACTCGGCCTGGTCACGCAAAACGCTCTCGTCCCGCAACGGAACGTTCGGGCGGCGGCTCGGTTATCACGGGTTCAGCGATCGGGTTCGGCGATGAATATCCTTGATCCACAGGGCCCGATCGGGGTCGCCGACAAGACCATCCTGATCGATTCGCTCGCGATCATGCTGGCGATCGTATTGCCGACGATCGTCGCGATCTTTGCCTTTGCGTACTGGTTTCGCGCGTCCAACACCAAGGCATTTCACTGGCCGGACTGGGAGTATTCGGGCCGTATCGAACTTGTGGTCTGGTCGGTCCCCGCACTCACCGTGATCCTGTTGGCCGGCGTCACCTGGATCGGTGCGCATCAGCTCGACCCCGCCAAGCCGATCGAGGGACCGGAAAAGCCCCTCGCGATCCAGGCGGTGTCGCTCGACTGGAAATGGCTGTTCATCTATCCCGACCAGAAAATTGCGACCATCAACACGCTCACCGTTCCTGCCGGTACGCCGCTGCAATTCCAGCTGACCTCGGCAAGCGTGATGAACGCGTTCTTCATCCCGCAATTCGGCAGCATGATCTACACGATGTACGGCATGACTACCCGGCTCAATCTGCAGGCGGATCGGCCGGGGACGTTTCAAGGCCTCTCGTCGCACTTCAGCGGCGACGGATTTTCCGGCATGCACTTCGATGTTCACGTCGTGCCGTCAGAGCAATTTTCGAAATGGGCGCAGGACGCGTCGAACGCCAAGCAGGCGCTTGACGAGCGCGTCTATGGTGAGATTGCCAAGCCATCAATGAACAACCCGCCGGCGATTTACCGCCTGGCCGATCCGAACCTCTTCCAGTCGATCGTGACGCAGAAAATCCCGCCGTCGCCAGGCGCGCCGTCGGGCGTGATAGGAGCCGATTTGCCGTCAGGAGTAGCCGATGCTCGGTAAGCTTAGCTGGGCCGCCATTCCCCTCGATCAGCCGATCCCGATGGTCGCATCCGGCGTGGTCGCCCTCGCCATCCTCGCCGTCCTCGGCTGGGTCGTAATCAGGGGGCATCTGCCGTATTTGTGGCGGGAGTGGATCACCAGCGTCGACCACAAGCGCATCGGCGTAATGTATACGCTGCTCGCAATGGTAATGCTGCTACGGGGGTTTGCCGACGCCCTCATGATGCGGGGGCAGCAATCACTCGCGTTCCACGGTCAGGGTTTCCTGCCGCCTGAACATTACGATCAGATCTTCTCGGCGCACGGCACCATCATGATCTTCTTCGTTGCCATGCCGTTCGTGATCGGGCTGATGAACTTTGTCGTGCCATTGCAACTCGGCGTTCGCGACGTCGCCTTCCCGACGCTCAACTCGGTCGGCTTCTGGCTGACCGCCACCGGAGCGTTGCTGGTTAACATTTCGCTGGTGATCGGCGAATTCGCGCGCACCGGCTGGCTTCCCTATCCGCCGCTGTCTGAGCTCGCTTATTCGCCTGGCGTGGGGGTCGACTATTATTTGTGGTCGATCGAGATTTCAGGCGTCGGCACGCTGGTCGCGGGCATCAATCTCGTCACCACCGTGCTGAAGATCCGCACCAAGGGCATGAACTATCTCCGCATGCCGATATTCTGCTGGACCACGCTTGCAACGAATCTCCTGATCGTCGCGGCGTTTCCGATCCTGACCGCGACCCTGGCGATGCTGCTGCTCGACCGCTATCTCGGCTTCCACTTTTTCAGCAACGAGGGCGGCGGCAACATGATGATGTTCATGAACCTGATCTGGGCCTGGGGTCACCCGGAAGTCTACATTCTCGTGCTTCCGGCGTTCGGCATCTTCTCGGAGGTGATTTCGACCTTTTCCGGCAAACCGCTGTTCGGCTACCGCTCGATGGTGCTCGCAACCATGGCGATCTGCATCCTCTCGTTCATGGTCTGGCTGCATCATTTCTTCACCATGGGTGCCGGCGCCGACGTCAACGCGATCTTCGGCATTGCGACCGCGGTCATCGCGGTGCCGACGGGCGTGAAGGTGTTCAATTGGCTGTTCACGATGTATGGCGGCCGGGTGCGGTTTCAGACGCCGATGCTGTGGTCGATCGGGTTCATGGTGACGTTCATCATCGGCGGCATGACCGGTGTGTTGATGTCGGTGCCGCCCGCCGCCTTCGTTCTGCACAATAGCCTGTTCCTGGTTGCGCACTTCCACAATGTCCTCATCGGAGGCTTTCTGTTCGGGGCGTTCGCGGGCTATACCTACTGGTTTCCCAAGGCTTTCGGCTTCAGGCTTCACGAAGGCCTCGGGAAAGCGGCATTCTGGTGCTGGCTGGTCGGCTTCTATGTCGCCTTCATGCCGCTCTATGTCGTCGGCCTGCTCGGCATGACCCGGCGCATGCAGCACTACGATGTGCCGCAATGGCATCCCTGGCTGATCGTTGCCGCCCTCGGTGCGGCGCTCATCATGTGCGGCATCGCGCTCCAAATCGCCCAGCTCGTCGTCAGCGTCCGCCGGCGGGAGCAATTGCGCGATGAAACCGGCGACCCCTGGGATGGCCGCTCGCTCGAATGGTCGACCGCCTCGCCGCCACCGGCCTTCAATTTTGCCTTCCTGCCCGAGGTGTCGAGCGAGGACGCCTATTGGATGTTCAAAAAACGCGCAAGGGAACAGGGCTGGTCCGACACAACTCCGGAGTATCGGAATATCGAGATTCCGCGCAATTCGCCGACCGGCTTCATCTGCGCCTTCTTCGCCACCGTCATGGGCTTCGCGTTGATCTGGCACATCTGGTGGATGGTTGCCGTAGGCGCGCTTGGCGCCTTCGCAACCTTCGTCGTGTTCGCCTGGCGCGACCATGACGAGGATACGATTCCTGCAGCGGAAGTGGCGCGCATCGACCGCAACACCTGGGCGCTGCGCCACGCGGTACTGAGCAGAGAGGCCGCCGAATGAGCACAATCGCACTCACCGACGCGCATTATCCCGGGGCCGTCGCGGCCCGCGAATGGAGCGGGCCGGCATCCAAGCGCATCGTCACCGGCTACGGATTTTGGATCTTCATCCTCAGCGATATGGTGATGTTCTCGGCGTTCTTCGCGACCTACGCCGTACTGCTTGGGCAGACAGCCGGAGGACCCAGCGGGCACGATCTGTTCGATCTGCGCAGCGTAGCGATCGAAACCCTATTGCTTCTGGCGTCGAGTTTCACCTGCGGCCTCGCCTCCATCGCCGCCGATAACCGCAGCGCGATCTGGTTCCAGCTTGCCATGGCCGTCACCTGCGCCTTCGGCCTGGGATTTCTCGCAATAGAAGGCAAGGAATTCGCAAGCCTTGTTGCGCGCGGAGCCGGGCCGTCGCGCAGCGCGTTCCTGTCGGCGTTCTTCACGCTGGTGGGCTGTCACGGGCTGCACGTCTCGGGTGGCGTCCTGTGGCTATTGACGATGATGGCGCAGGTCGTCGCCAAGGGATTCAGACCGGATATTTTGCGCCGCATTCTGTGCTTTGCGCTGTTCTGGCACGCGCTCGACATCATCTGGATCGCTGTATTCACCGTCGTCTATTTGTTGGGAAGTGCGGCATGAGCAACGGACACGACAACGTGGACACCGGCGTGGATCTGGCCCCCGGCGACGAGCACGTCGAAGGCGGCGTCGGCCTGAGGATCCTCGGCTATCTCACCGGCCTCGGGCTTGCCATCCTGCTGACGGCAACCTCCTTTTTTGTCGCCGGCACCGATCTGGTGTGGCAGCCCAGCATTCCCGTGGCGCTTGTGGTGCTGGCGATTGCGCAGATGGGCGTGCACCTGGTGTTCTTCCTGCACATCACGACGGGACCCGACAACACCAACAATGTGCTGGCGCTCGCATTCGGTGTCCTGATCGTGCTTCTTGTGATGTGCGGATCGCTCTGGATCATGGCGAACCTCAACCACAACATGATGCCGATGGATCAGCTCATGCAGATGCAGCGATAGAAGTTTCGGTTGGCTTTTTCGATCGGTGTTCACGCAACAACCGGTCGGACTGGTCCATAAAAATAAACTCGAATTTAGAGAACCCATGACCGAGACAGTGTTGGATTATGAGCGCGAAGCTTTCACTTCCCGTTTGGGAGCTCGGAGAATGGACCGCGCTCTATTTCGGAAGCGCGCGGACGCGCGCGATCTTTGGAGGATCGAAGCATGAAGCATGCGACTATCACGGAAGCCACGTTCATAAGCGACGCCAGTTCGAGGTCAACCACGAAGCCGCGGGGGCGACCGATCCACCGAATGCTGGCGTCGTTTTCCGCCGCCTATTTCGTGGGCGCGCTCGTCACCGATCTTGTCTATTGGCAGATGCCTGACGTGATGTGGGAGAGGTTCTCGATCTGGCTGATCGTAGCTGGCCTGTTGGTGTCCGGCCTTACCGTTATCGCTTATGTGATCGACCTTGCCAGCGGCAGGCAGATCGACCGGCCGGCTTGGCCCCGCGCGGTTGGCTACGCAGTTGCCGTCGTGCTCGCGCTGTTCAATGCCTTCGTTCACAGCCGCGACGGTTACACCGCGGTGGTGCCCACGGGCCTGACGCTCTCCGTGCTTGTCGTCGCCGTTCTCATCGTGACCGCCGGGATTGGCTCGGCCCTGTCGAATCGTCATCGCGTTGGAGGATAGATATCATGCAGGCCCTTAAGAAGCTGAAGTCGGCGAAGCTGACGCGTCGCCTCGCCGTTCTCTCCGTCGCTGCCGCCAGCCTGGCGCTGGCCGGCTGCGACGATAATGGCGGCGACCCGAGAACGCAGATCGGCGCCAATCCCGAGCTGCCCAAGCTGCAGCAGTATCTGATGCCGCCGATACGAATCGCGAAGGCCGTCGGGTGGGGAAAGGACGAAACTCCCACGGTGCCGCAGGGATTGCAGGTCCATGCCTTGGCGACCGGCTTTGTGCATCCGCGGTCACTCTACGTCCTCCCCAATGGCGACGTCCTTGTCGTTGAGAGCAATGGTCCGAAAGCGCCGATTTACCGACCCAAGGATATCATCACCGGCTGGGTACAATGGTTCGCCGGCGCCAAGGCAAAGGACGAAAACCGCATCACGCTGTTGCGCGATACCAATGGCGACGGTGTTCCCGAGCTGCGGACCGTCTTTCTGGACCACCTCAGCTCGCCGTTCGGCGTCGCCGTGGTCGGCCACGACCTCTACGTCGCGAACACGGATGCCATTGTGCGCTATCCATACGAGGACGGACAGACCAGCATTACCGCGCCGGGCACCAAGCTCACCGATCTTCCCGGCGGGCCCATTGATCATCACTGGACGAAGACTCTGTTGGCCAGTCCGGACGGCTCCAAACTCTATGTCGGCATCGGATCCAACAGCAACATCGGCGAAAACGGAATTGGAGCCGAATATGAACGAGCCGCGATCTGGGAGGTCGACCGGGCAACAGGCGCGCATCGCATCTACGCCAGCGGTGTACGCAATCCCACCGGGCTCCAATGGGAACCCGAAACCGGCAAGCTCTGGGCCATCGCCAACGAGCGCGACGAGATCGGCCCCGACCTGGTTCCGGATTATCTGACGTCGGTGCGGGACGGAGGCTTCTATGGCTGGCCCTACAGCTATTACGGTCAGCACCTGGACCCCCGGATCGTACCGCAGCGGCCCGATCTGGTGGCCACCGCGATTGCGCCGGACTACGCGCTAAGCTCCCACGTGGCGCCATTGGGTGTCGCCATGTACACCGGCACCGGTCTTCCCGCGAACTACCGAAATGGCGCGTTCGTCGGCGAACACGGAAGCTGGAACAGGACGCCACTCAACGGCTACAAGGTGGTGTTCGTGCCCTTCAGCGGCGGACGGCCCAGCGGCCCGGCGCTGGATGTCGTGACCGGCTTCCTCGACGCGAACAATCACGCGCACGGAAGGCCGGTCGGTTTGGCCGTCGATCGGACCGGCGGACTGCTCATCGCAGACGATG
>DATNMT010000456.1:0-2388 GCA_035602495.1 Bradyrhizobium sp. | reverse complement strand
TGGGCGATCTGCGCCTTGATCACGGTTTCGGAGCCGACATATTTCTTGGTCGCGGGGTCGAAGCCGCCGAGCACCAGGCTGATATTGTCGATGACGTCATTGTATTCGTCATAGCTCGCAAAGCCGTTCTTCTTGGCGACGGCATCGAGCTGCGCAGTGACTTTGGGATCAGGCGCAGCGTTCTCGGGCAGCTTTGCGGTGATCGCGTCCATATCCGTAACCATGCGCGGTAGGCCGCAAGCGCGCTGATCTGTCCAGTTAACGGTTAGACCTCGTCGGACTGTTCGGTTTTCGGCTTGATCATCGCAGCGAGCGCTTGGCGGCGTTTTTCGATGATGCTGGGGTCGTCTTTGTGGATTGCGATCAGGTTTTTGAGGTTCTCGATTCCATCATCGGTGAACGCCATCACGCCGTCTTCACCGACGCCGACGACCCATAGCTGGCCATCCTCGGTGTCCATTTCTTCGGCGACATCGAACAGCCATTCCTCGTCTTCTCCAAGCATCTCGGCGACATGGCCGAGGGTAAACACGTGGCTGACTTTGTTGACGTGCCCCATCAAGCCGCCTGCATCGCAAGGCCTTGCTGTTGAACAGTCTTCCAATTCCAAGGCAACAGCTCATCGAGCCTGTGAGTGGGGTGTGCCGCAATGCGAGCGAGCACATCGGCGAGCCAGGCCTGAGGGTCGACGTCGTTCATCTTCGCTGAGACGATGAGACTATACATGGCGGCGGCGCGACGCCCTCCGCGGTCGGACCCGCAGAATAACCACGACTTTCTGCCCAATGCGATGCCGCGCAGCGCTCTTTCGGCGGCGTTGTTCGAGAGGCAGACGCGGCCATCGTCGAGGAAGCGTGTGAAGGAGCCCCAGCGCTTGAACATGTAGTTCATGGCCTTTGCCAGATCGTGACCGCGGGACAGCTTGGCGCACTGCTCGCGCATATAGGCTTCCAGATCGGCAACCAACGGCGCGCTCTGCGCCTGGCGGACAGCCTTTCGGTGGTCGGCGCTTTGGCCATTGATCGAGCGCTCGATTGCGAAGAGGGCGTCGATGCGGCGCACGATCTCGATCGCAATCGGCGAGAGGGCGATCTCCTTCTTGCCAGCAGCCTTACGTCGCGCGTTTTCCTCAAGATCCGCCATGGCGAAGAACGGGCGCCGGGCATGGACCCAACAGGCCGCTTCCCTGATAGGCCCGGGACTTCGCTGGGGCTCGTAGAGTTTGGTGTATCCGCCGAAGGCGTCGGCCTGGAGGATGCCGCTATAGTTGGCCAGATGTGCCTGCGGATGCTCGCCCCTTCGATCGCGCGAGTAATAGAACATTGCCGCTGGCGGATCTGAGCCGCCGAAGGGGCGGTCGTCCTTCACATAGACCCAGCATCGAGCGACATCGCACTGGCCCAAGGCCAGCACGGGCACGGTGGTGTCGTCGCCGTGGAGGCGTTCGGCTGCCATGACATAGGCCTCCAGCAGGCGAAGCAGAGGATCAAGCACCGCGCAGACTGATCCCACCGCGTCGGCCATAGTCGAGAGCGCGACCGGCACGCCTTCCAGAGCGTAACGCTCGGCCTGACGGTTCAGAGGCTGATGCTGGCCGAACTTCTCGAACATGATCATCGCCAGCAGGCTTGGGCCAGCCCAGCCTCTTGCCACGGCATGGAACGGTGCCGGTGCCTGGCTGATCTTCTCACAGTCGCGGCAAGAGAACTTCTCGCGCACCGTCTCAATCACCTTCCACTGACGCGGCACCGATTCCAGCGTCCGGGTCACGTCTTCCCCGAGCTTGCGCAAGCGACTGCCGCCGCAGCATTCGCACGCCGTCGGCGGATCGATCACAACGCGCTCGCGGGGAAGATGATCGGGGAAGGTATTGCGTTCGGGCCGCGTGCGCGTAAATCCGCGAACAGTCGTCGTCCTGGCGACGGCTTTTTCGGCCGCAAGCTCGTCTTCGGTGGCGCCGGATTCCAGCTCTTCAAACGTAAGCGTCAACTGGTCGATCAGCCGAGACGAGCGTTCCGATCTTTGCCCGTAGATCTGGCGTTGCAGCTTGGCGATCTGCAGCTTCTGCTGGGCAATCAGCGCACTGTCTTCCGACGCCTTCGCAAGGGCGACCGCAAGTTCTGCTGCGATATCCAAAGCCTTCGCGCGTTCGCTCGCCAACTCCGCTCTCAGAGCGGTTACGTCTTCGGGAAGAGCGTCGCGAGGCGTGTCCATGCAAACAAGAGAATCATAAATTCAGTGATTTGTGGCGTCCTAAAATGCGTGTCGTCCCATATTCTATTTCGCTCAGCCGGCGCTCTGCGGTCGCCATGTCAGTTGCGGATTTCTCCAGTCGATCCCTTCCAGCATATAAGCCATCTGGGCCGCTGAGATCGACACCGCGCCATC
>DATNMT010000433.1:0-2725 GCA_035602495.1 Bradyrhizobium sp. | reverse complement strand
ATGGAAGCCGACAAGATCGTGCGGCTCGGCCTGAGCCATGTGCCGGAGGGGCGCGAGGTGTTTCCGTTCCTGAGCGTGCGCGAGAACCTGATGATGGGCGCCTATCCGCGGCGCGACCGCGATGAAGTCGCCAGGGATCTGGAGCGGGTCTACGGCTATTTTCCGCGGCTCAAGGAACGGATCAGCCAGCCGGCCGGGCAACTTTCGGGCGGCGAGCAGCAGATGCTCGCGATCGGACGCGCGCTGATGAACCGGCCGACGCTGCTGTTGCTCGACGAGCCCTCGCTTGGGCTATCGCCGATCCTGGTGAAGGAGATTTTCACGATCATCAGGCGCGTCAACGAAGAGCAGGGCATGTCGATCCTGCTGGTCGAGCAAAACGCCAAGGTGGCGCTGGAGACCGCGCATTACGGCTATGTGCTGGAGATCGGCCGGGTGGTCATGAACGATACTTGCGACCGGCTGATGCATTCCAAGGACATTCAGGAATTTTACCTTGGCGCCAAGGAAGCCGGCGCGAGGGGCGAACGGCGCTGGAAAAAGAAGAAGACTTGGCGTTGAATAGGGCGCTGCTTCGGGAAAAGACCGGCCAAAGCCAGCGTCCGGAGCGGCCGAGGTGAGGGAGGGATTGAGCATGGCCAGACCGGCGGTGCTGACGGTCGCCGACACGATCGCGAAAAGCTTCTTGCTGGCGGCGGAAACGCGCGGCGACCAGCCGGCGATCCGCGAGAAGAAGTTCGGCATCTGGCAGCCGACCGGCTGGCGGCAATGGCTGCAGATATCCCGGGAAATCGCCTACGGACTGCACGCGGTTGGCTTCGCGCCGGGCGATGTCGCCTCGATCGTCGCCAACGCGGTGCCGGAATGGGTGCATGCCGACATGGGCATCCTGTGCGCCGGCGGCGTTTCGTCCGGCATCTATCCGACCGATTCGACGGCCCAGGTCGAATACCTCGTCAACGATTCCCGGACCAGGGTGATCTTCGCCGAGGACGAAGAGCAGCTCGACAAGATCCTGTCCTGCCGCGCGCGCTGTCCGACGCTGGAGAAGATCGTCGTCTTCGACATGGAAGGCCTGAGCGGCTTTTCCGATCCGATGGTGATGTCGCTGGCCGAGTTCATGGCGCTCGGCAGCAATCACATGGTCGGCCGGGAGACGCTGTGGGACGAGATGATCGCAAGCCGCGGCAGCGGCGACCTCGCCATTCTCGTCTACACCTCCGGCACCACGGGACCGCCCAAGGGCGTGATGCATTCCAACCGCAGCGTCACGCATCAGATGCGCCACGCCGCCGATCTGATTCCATCCACCGACGCCGAGGAACGGCTGGTGTTCCTGCCGCTCTGCCATGTCGCCGAGCGGGTCGGCGGCTATTACACCTCGCTGGCCCTGGGATCGGTGATGAATTTCGCCGAAAGCCCGGAGACGGTGCCGGACAATTTGCGCGAGGTGCAGCCCACCGCGTTCCTGGCGGTGCCGCGGATCTGGGAGAAGTTCTACTCGGGCGTCATGATCGCGCTGAAGGACGCAACGCCCTTCCAGATCTGGATGTACCGCAAGGCGCTCGCGATCGGTTATCGGATGACCGAATACCGGCTGGAAGGCGATGTGCCGCCGCTGTCCCTGCGTCTTGCCAACCGCGCCGCCTATTGGCTGGTGTTCCGCAATATCCGCCGCATGCTGGGGCTCGATCGCTGCCGGATTGCCTTTACCGGTGCCGCACCAATCGCGCCGGAATTGATCCGCTGGTATCTCGCGCTCGGCATCGACATGCGCGAGGTCTACGGCCAGACCGAAAACTGCGGCGTCGCCACCTTGATGCCGTCGGATTGCATCAGGCTCGGTTCGGTCGGCAAGGCGGTACCGTGGGGGGAAGTCGGCATTTCGCCGCAGGGTGAAATCCTGATTCGGGGCGATTTCCTGTTCATGGGCTATCTCAACCAGCCCGAAAAAACCGCCGAGACCATCGATGCGCGGGGATGGCTGCACACCGGCGACGTCGGCGCGCTCGACAATGAGGGCTATGTCAAGATCACCGACCGGATGAAGGACATCATCATCACCTCGGGCGGCAAGAACATCACGCCCTCGGAGATCGAGAACCAATTGAAATTCTCGCCCTACATTTCCGACGCCGTCGTGATCGGCGACAAGCGGCCCTATCTGACCTGCCTGGTCATGATCGACCAGGAGAATGTCGAAAAATTCGCCCAGGACCACGACATCCCCTTCACCAATTACGCCAGCCTGTGCCGGGCCGCGGAAGTCCAGGACCTGATCCAGCGCGAGATCGAGGCGGTCAACGCCAATTTTGCCCGCGTCGAGACCATCAAGAAATTCTTCCTGATCGAGCGCCAGCTGACTCCCGAGGACGAGGAACTGACGCCGACCATGAAGCTGAAGCGGAATTTCGTGAACAAGCGCTACGCGGTCGAGATCGACGCCATGTATGGCGAGCGGGCGGTGGCGTGAGCGGCGAGGTTTTGAAAACGGCGAAGGACCATAAGGCCCCACCCTTCGCTCAACACGGGCCAACGAAGAGGAGACTTAAAATGTCGAAATCGTTAAAGGCGCTGGGCCTTGCGGTGAGCGCGCTTGCGCTGACCCATTTGCCGGCCGGAGCCCAGACCAAGGTCACCAATGAAGGCATCTCGGCAACCGAGATCGTGATCGGCACCCATCAGGATTTGTCCGGCCCGATCAAGGTCTGGGGCGTTCCGGTTT
>DATNMT010000424.1:0-3033 GCA_035602495.1 Bradyrhizobium sp. | reverse complement strand
GGCCAGGAGCAGGTCATATTGTCGAAATCGACAGCGCACGTGGCCCTCCGGTCCAAGACCCCGCAAAAATGGGACTCCAGGAGGATGGACAAGCGCGAGTGGCGATTATTGCATCTATCTGACTTCGGTTAAGCCCAGTCTGCCTGCGGCACGGGACGCGACGATCACAATGCGGAGATAGTGCTCCCCTCGGTCGCTCCATTCAAAAGGCCTGATATTGAGTCAGTGGCGCCAGCGGATCCGTGAGGTGGCCCCCATTCGTGGGACCACGGGCCGATCGAGTTAAGGTGGAGAGTGCTGCTGCTCCTTGCTTCGAAATTAAGCTGCGATCGCTGTCTGCTGCTGCTGTTGCGGCTGTGGGCATGTGGGCAACGCTCTTGCGTTGTCCAAGCGTAGCGGCATGTCCATAGCCGTCTTGCCGACGCTCCACACGGCCATCGGCGTCTTATAGCCGAGAGCCTGATGAAAGCGACGGGTATTGTAGAATATCGTCCATTCGCCGATGCCGGCGCGCGCCTCATGGCCGCCCGTATATGCTTTGAGATGCACCTCCTCGTATTTGAGCGAGCGCCAGACCCGCTCGATGAAAACGTTGTCCATCCAGCGGCCTCGTCCATCCATCGAGATGCGGATGCCGGCAGCCTGGAGCTGGCCCGTGAAGGCCGCGCTGGTGAACTGCGCCCCTTGGTCGGTGTTGAAGATATCGGGCGTGCCGAAGCGTGCCAGCGCCTCCTGGAGCGCCTCCACGCAGAAGGCCGTGTCCATCGTATTCGACAGCCGCCATGCCAGCACCGCCCGGCTGGCCCAGTCGATGATCGCCACCAGATAGAGAAAGCCCTTCGCCATCGGAATGTAGGTGATATCCGCGGCCCACACATGGTTGGGCCGCTCGATCGTCAGCCCGCGCAGCAGATAGGGATAAATCTTGTTCCCCGGCGAGGCTTTGCTCGTGCCGGGCTTGGGCACCAGTGCCACCAAACCCATCAGGCGCATCAGCCTGCGCACCCGCTTGCGGTTGACCAGGCGCCCCTCCTGGCGCAGCGCCTCAACCATCTTGCGCGAGCCATAAAACGGCATCGCCAGGTAAAGTTCGTCGATCCGCTTCATCACCGCGAGATCGTCCGGGTCCGGCGCGGCCTTGCGCCGATACACGCAGGAGCGGGCCAGCCGCAACAGAACGCATTGGCGGCGCATGGACAGATCAATGCTGTCACGGTCAAGCATGGCTTCACGGTCCGGTTTGCTCATCGTCCGGACCTCTTGGCTAAAAAATCCCGCTCCACCGTCAGCTGGCCGATCTTGGCGTAGAGTTCCGTCACCTCACCCTCGCGCCGACCCTCGGCAGCCTCGCTCCCCTCGCCGGCGAACAGCTTCGCCGCATTCTCGATCAGCTGCCTTTTCCAGCCGTAAATCTGGTTCGGGTGAACCCCATGGCGCGCCGCCAGGTCAGCCGTCGTCGACTCCTCCCGCAGAGCTTCAAGCGCTATCTTCGCCTTCACGCCGGCATCGAACAGAGCCGGTCCCGGAAATCTGCACAGGACGATAAGTGGAGTTTCTGCCTGACAGCTGGCACGTTGTGCCCAGCGAATCAGGAGACACGATGACCAGACGACCCCGCCGGAACCACACACCGGCCTTCAAGGCGAAGGTGGCGATAGCCGCCATCAAGGGTGAGATGACGTTGGCTCAGCTTGCGGAGCATTTTGACGTCCACCCGAACCAGATCACGGCGTGGAAGTCGCTGCTTCAGGAAGGAGCTGCCGACGTTTTTGGCCCCGGCGCTGGCGTGTCGAACCTGCCGGCGGTCGACGTGAAGTCGTTGCACGCGAAGATCGGCGAGCTGACGCTTGAAAACGATTTTTTAGAAGGAGCGCTCAGCAAGGCCGGTTTGCTGAACGCAAAGCGATGATCGACCGGGAGCACGACCTGCCGATCACCCGGCAGACCGAGACGCTCAATGTCAGCCGCGGCAGCGTTTACTACCTGCCGCGCCCGGTGCCGGAAGCCGACCTCGCGATCATGCGAAGGCTCGACCGGCTGCATCTGGAGCACCCCTTCGCGGGAGCGCGGATGTTGAAAGGCCTTTTGGCTGCCGAGGGAAGCAAGATCGGCCGCCGTCACGTCAAGACGCTGATGCGGCGGATGGGGATAGAGGCGCTGTATCGCCGTCCGCGCACGACCAGACCGGAACCCGGGCACAAGATCTATCCGTATCTGCTGCGCGGGAAGGAGATTACGCGCCCGAACCAGGTTTGGGCGATGGACATCACGTACATTCCGATGAAGCGCGGCTTCGTCTATCTCGCCGTGGTGCTGGACTGGTTCAGTCGCCGCGTGCTGTCATGGCGCGTATCGATCACGATGGAAGCAGCATTCTGCGTCGAGACCCTGCAAGATGCATTGGCCAAGTATGGTAAGCCGGAAATCTCCAACACGGACCAGGGTTCGCAGTTCACCGGGACGGCGTTTACCGATGTGCTCGCCGACAACGGCATTGCGATCAGCATGGACGGCAAAGGGGCTTGGCGCGACAACGTGTTCGTCGAGCGGCTGTGGCGTACCGTCAAGTACGAAGAGGTGTACCTGAAAGCCTACGACAGCGTCAGCGAGGCGCGCACATCGATCGGCCGCCATCTCGACTTCTACAATTCCCGCCGTCCACATTCGAGCCTTGACGGCGCTACACCAGATCAAGCCTACTTCACCCCGCTGCCCATCCGCACGGCAGCCTAACCCCGGCAGGCGCTCCACTTATCGACGCGGAAAATCTGTTCAGACAACCGGGACCACCTCAGGTGGCGGGAGGGCAAAGGCCCGCAAGGGTGCCAAGTCGCAAAATGCGACTGAGCAGACGCCGGCGTTCATCGCATGCGAAACAGACTGGCCGCCATCGCAGGGAATGGGTGCGGAACATAGCGAATAATTATGCGGGGAGGATTCGGCCGCGGCCAGCTGGAGGCCGCTGGCGCTCGAACGCTGGCTGCCTTTTCGCGGGATAGGCATGACAGCCGCCTGAACGGAACATAAACACAA
>DATNMT010000417.1:0-5126 GCA_035602495.1 Bradyrhizobium sp. | reverse complement strand
CGTTGAGGTCGCCCGCCTTGTCGCCGACCAGATGCGTGAACACCTTGCGCTCGTGCCGGCCCGGCAGATACGGGCAGGGCGAGGGCGCCGTCAGGTAGAATTGCGGGGTGTCACGTGAGTGCTGGGTCACGGGATCTCGTCAGGCCTCCGAAACATCAGGAGAGCAGCATCGCGCCGCGGGGCCTGACGGTCAATCGGTTTAGATTGCCTCAAAACGTACGGGCGGGCTGCGCCACGGGGATACGCACCGAGCTGTTGATAACTACCGTTCCCAGCACGATGTCGTGCAGCAGCCGTCGGCGGCCGTTGAACAGCCCGACCAGCAGGACAAGCGGCGACAGGAACGATATCGACAGCCAGAACAGCACCGCGTGCATGGCGCCCAGCACGAAATAGCTCGGCGCGCCGTACCAGGTGCGCAGCTCCAGATCCATCACGCGCATCCCGAGCGTAGCCGAATGGGGCCCGCCCAGCGAAGCGCCGTAATAGATCAGCGCCCAGACCACCGAGGCCGGCCACGCCACCCAGAACAGCGCCCAGCCGAGCCCAAGCGTGATCAGCCCGAATACCGCGATGAAGAGGTAGCCGAGGATGATCGGGATCGAGATCACCACGAGGTCGATCAGGAAAGCGAACACCCGCCGCGTCAGCACGCCGCGAAACAATTCCGGCTGTGTCCAGGGGTCGAACGCATGCGGCTGCATTCCGCCATCGCTGCGCCAGGCGCCGCCGGTATCACCCGAACCGCTGTAAGACATGATCAGTCCCTCCCGACTGTGCCGTCACGCGCAGGACATGGGAACCGGCAGCGCGCCCGCAAGACCCCCGCGATCATTAACTAGCGGCAATATTCCGGCGATTCGGCGCCCGGTGCGTCTTCCGTCATGCCGGGGCGCGTCGAAGACGCGAATCACGATGTGCAGTTGCACATCGGGGAATCTCGAGATTCCGGGTTCGCTGCTTACGCATCGCCCCGGAATGACGGGCTCTTCTTATCTCCCCGCCTTCAGCCTTTCCGCCGCCTGCGCTGCGAAATACGTCAAAATCCCGTCGGCGCCGGCGCGCTTGAACGAAAGCAGGCTCTCCATCATCGCCCGTTCGCCGTCGATCCAGCCATGGCCGGCGGCTGCCTGAATCATCGCATATTCGCCGGACACCTGATAGGCGAAGGTCGGCATCCCAAACGTGTCTTTGACCCGGCGTATCACGTCGAGATAGGGCATGCCCGGTTTTACCATCACCATGTCGGCGCCCTCCGCGATATCGAGCTCGACCTCGCGCAGCGCCTCGTCGGAATTGGCGCTGTCCATCTGATAGGTGCGCTTGTCGCCGGTCAGCGTCTTCGCCGAGCCAACCGCATCGCGGAACGGGCCGTAGAAGGCGGAGGCGTATTTCGCGGCATAGGCCATGATCTGGACATCGAGGAAACCGGCCGCATCCAGCGCCTGCCGGATAGCGCCGACGCGTCCGTCCATCATGTCCGACGGCGCGATGATGTCGCAGCCGGCCTCGGCTTGCACCAGCGCCTGCCGCACCAATACCGCCACCGTCTCGTCGTTGAGGATCCTGCCGTCCGCGAGCAGGCCGTCATGGCCGTGGCTGGTGAAGGGATCCAGCGCGACGTCGCAGAGCAAACCGATGTCGGGAAATTCCTTCTTGATCGCCCGCACCGTCTTGCACACGAGGTTGTCGGGGTTGACAGCCTCCGAGCCTTGCTCGTCGCGCAGGGAGGGTTCGGTATAGGGAAACAGCGCGATGCAGGGGATGTTGAGTTTTGCCGCGCGCTCGGCGTCACGCACCGCCTGATCAACGCTGAGCCGGTCGACGCCCGGCATCGAGGCGACCGGCGCGCGCGCGTTGTGGCCGTCGACCACGAACAGCGGCCAGATCAGATCGTCCGACGTCAGCACGTTTTCCCGCACCAGCCGGCGCGCCCATTCCGCCTTGCGGTTGCGGCGCGGGCGGACCGTCAAGTCGAGGGCAGGGGCGGAGGCCTGCGTCTCGCGCCGCGGCGCGTCGCGCATTTCGATGGGACGCCCGAATTTGATCGCCATCTTATGTCTCTCCTCAAGGCGCCGGACTGGATGTTTTGACCCTAGCACTTTGCGCGCGCCCCGTCACCGCGCCTTGAGCTGGCGCAAGGGGTGATTGATTTTGTCGCCGGAAGCGGCCATGAGTTGCGGCAATGGAGCAGATCATGAGCGATCCGCATGTCTGAAATCCCCTCCCGCGACCCGTCGCGGGACAATGCCATGTCGGTGGCCGCGATTTCGTCGGAGCGGATCGAATCCGACGACAATGCGTGGACCCGGCGGCTGGTGCTGTTCCTGCGCTTTATGGCGGTGCTGTCCGTAATCAAGGGGCTCTATCACTGGGCGCAGGTCACCGGCTTCATCGGCGGCGAGGAAGACGCGTTCGAAAACCAGCCGATGGCCTGGCAGACCGCCACCGTCTATTTTGCCGTGATCGAACTGGTCGCCGCGGTCGGACTGTGGCTCGCCACGCCGTGGGGCGCAGTGGTGTGGCTGACCACCGTGGTGTCGATGGCGGTGATCGAACTGATGTTTCCGGGAATCTATGGCGGCAGCCTCACGGTGGTGGCGGGGGAAGCCTTGATGCTCGGCGCCTATCTCGCGCTGGCCTGGATGGCCGCGCGGGAACGACCGCCATAGCCGTCGCGCTGTTCACGTTCGTGCGCCGATTGTTGCGCTCAAAAAAATCCGCGCATCGGCGTACACGATGCGAATTTGAAAATGATGTATGCGATCCCGGAAAGAACGGGGGTCGCTTACATCAATTTTTTTGAATTTTTTTGCGGTAACCTTTCAGTCACCCTGTCGCGCCGCCACACCTGTTACGCGGGAGTTTAAGATTTTAGGGATGCTGTTCCCATATGCGACAGAGGGGGCCAACGAAGCGTGAACATCAGCGATCCACCGTCAATGAAACGTTGCGAAAAGTCCTTATGTGGCGGGCTTAATCCGTGATTCACTGTCTTAAATTCATGATCTCTTTATTGTCTTATTTAAGCTGATCTTCAAGCGGCCCCCTTAAGTTGAGGCTATCAGGCGGGACAAAAGTTTCGTCGAATAAGTCGATAAAAACGACAACAGGGGAAGTGTCATGATGAAAGCCGTTGCAACGGCGGTGGAGACCGCTGAACGCGCACCGGGCCAGGCTCCGGTGCAGCCGCTCTATCTGGAAGCGCTGACGTTGGTGGAGCGGCTGCATCGCCGCCTGCTCGATGTCATCAAGGATGAGTTCGATCGTCGCGGCCGCGCCGACATCAATTCGGTGCAGGCGCTACTGCTCTATAACATCGGCGACAAGGAACTGACCGCGGGCGAGCTGCGCACGCGCGGCTATTACCTCGGCTCCAACGTCTCCTACAATCTGAAGAAGCTGGTCGAGCTCGGCTTCCTCGACCATCAGCGCTCCCGGGTCGATCGCCGTTCGGTCCGCATCCGCCTGACCGCGCAGGGCCAGGAAATCCGCCGCATCGTCGATGCGCTCTACCAGAAGCACGTCAAGACGGTGGAGCAGGTCGGCGGCATCTCGAACGAGGAGTTCGCGACGCTCAACAAGTCGCTGCATCGCCTCGAGCGGTTCTGGACCGACCAGATCCTGTACCGGCTCTGAGATTTTTTCGGCCAAGCCGGCGGTTTTAAAAGACCGGCAGCCACTCGATAAGAACCACATCGACTTCCCCAAGCGCATCGGCCCGGCTTTCCGGACCGGTGCGTTTTGTTTTTCCTTGTGGTTTCGAGCGAGGGCAGGCCGGGCTAATGCGAGGAAAACGCGCCAAAATAAGGCGGTAGCAAAAACCCGTGTTCATAATGGAACTTTTGCACGGTGCTGTGCTTATCCCCGCGCATTGGAGGGATAGGCCATGCTGGTCGAGCGCGGATTGCGGGTCATGAATGTGGAGGCGGTCGGCGACGCCTATGCCATTGCTTCCAATTACCTGCGCCGCACCGGCGCGATTGCCGACAGCTTCGCCACCAACGAGCGGCTGCTGGGAATCATCGTCGAGATGTTTCAGCGCGGCGAAATGAACCGGATCAGGCTCGCCAACAAGGCGATCGCCAGGTTCGAGGCCGACACCCTGATCGACTGCTGAGCGACGAGGATTGCCATGGAAGCCGTGATCGATCGCATCATGATGACCTACGATCTCCTGGTGAACCGCTCCGCCGCCGCCAGCGCCGAAGCGCGCGCCAAGGTGACGGAATATGTCAGGACCCTGTTCGAGGCCGGAGAGAAGGACACCCATCGCCTCACGGTGTGCGGGCTGACCTATTTGCGCGAACTCGACGGCTCCAGCGACCCGGTGAAGGCGGGGTTTACCGGGCTGTAGGGCCAGATCTCTCCGCACGTTCCCCGGGCGCTGCGCAGCGCCATTAGCGATGCGCAGCTGAACCGGGGTCCATGTTGACACGGTAATGGTGTGGGTCCCGGCTCTGCGGAGCAGCGTGAAGGACGCTGCACCGCGTCCGGGACACGACATCTCGCTTGGGGCGGCTGCACTTTATCAAAAACCTCTGGTACACCTCGGGCTTCAACAAATAGCCCCGAGGAAACCTCCAATGCTCACCCTGCATCACCTCAACGACTCGCGCTCGCAACGCATCCTGTGGCTGCTGGAAGAGCTTGGCGTGCCCTATAAGATGAAACGCTATCAGCGCAACGCGACGACGCGGCTGGCGCCGCCGGAGTTGGCCGCCGTGCATCCGCTCGGCAAATCGCCCATCATTACCGATGGCGACGTCAAAATCGCGGAATCGGGCGCGATTGTCGACTACATCATTCGCCGCTACGGCAAGGGAAAAATGATGCCGGCGCCCGATGGCGCCGATTACGAGATTTATAGCGAGTGGCTGCACTACTCCGAGGGCTCGGCGATGCTGCCGCTGATGCTCAACCTCTATGTCAGCAGGCTGAAGGAGGCGGGGGCGCCGCTGCATCCACGCATCGACAGCGAGATGGCCAATCATCTCGGCTATGTCGATCGTGCGCTGAAGGCACGCGAATTCTTTGTCGGCAACGCGCTGACCGGCGCCGATATCCAGATGAGCTTTGTCGGCGAGATGGCGAAGGTGTTCGACAAGCTCGCGCCGTATCCGAAT
>DATNMT010000399.1:0-2706 GCA_035602495.1 Bradyrhizobium sp. | reverse complement strand
CCCTCGGCGGCAAGCTTCCTTTTGCGCTCTTCCATCAGCGCCATCAGCGCGCCGACCCCGGCGGGCTCCAGCGCCTCGATCACGATCTGGTATTTCGACGAGCCGGGAAACGTCGTCAGCCTGCCGGTGGCGATGACTTCGAGGCCTTCCTGCGGCTTGAACCGTATTCGGGCGTGGGCGAATTTCCAGATTACCGCCTCGATCTTGGCGTTCTCGTCCTTCAGCGCGAAATAGCAATGCCCGGAGGAGTGCGGCCCTCGAAAGCCCGTGATCTCGCCGCGCACCCGGACATGGCCATAGGCGTCCTCCACCGTCCGCTTCAGAGCGGACGACAGCTCGGACACCGTGAATTCCGGTGCGTTGATCAGGGGCTCGCTGGCAGTCATCTCGGACAATCGAATCGGGGTTTTCGGGCCTTTGCGCAAGGTAGGGGTTTCAGCGGTACCCGCAAATCGGCGCTTGCAGATCTCTCAACTCTGTAATACAGAGTTCTCTGTATTCAGCAAAAACATGGAGAGGGCGTTATGATCTCTGCGATAGTGTCGGGAGGCCTCAAAGCCGTTATCTGGAGCTTCGCCGTTATCGGTTTCGCGGCACTGGTGCTGACCGGGCTGATCGCCTGGCCGGTCCGGCAGTTGCCGGAGCTGGCCTCGATCTCGGATGCCCGTAAATCAGTCGATTTTAGCGCCTTACCCGCCATCGAGCGCTTTCAGGCTCGAGATGGCACCGTGCTCGGCTTCCGTCACTATCCCGCTGTTGGCCCGGCGACGGGACGCGCCGCGATCGTGATTCATGGCTCGTCCGGTTCCAGTGGAGCCACCATCCACGTGCTGTCAGGAGCCTTGGCAGCGCATGGCGTGGAAACCTTTGCCGTCGACATTCGCGGCCATGGCGCGTCAGGGACACGGGGCGACATCGGCTATGTCGGCCAGCTTGAGGACGATCTTGCCGATTTCGTCACCGTTGTTCGCAAGTCCACGCCGACCGCGCCGCTGACGCTGATCGGCCATTCCGCCGGCGGCGCATTTGCACTGCGCGTCGCTGGCTCGCCGATTCAAAATCTGTTCGCGCGCACCGTGCTGCTGGCGCCCTATCTCGGCTACAGCGCCCCGACCAACCGGCCGAATTCCGGCGGCTGGGCCAGCGCCGACATTCCGCGGATTCTCGGATTGCTGGCGCTGCGCGCCGTCGGCATCACCTGCTGCGAGGCGCTGCCGGTGCTGGCCTTCGCGGTGCCGCCGAATTCAGAGAAGAATCTGGTGCCGGCCTATAGCGACCGGCTGATGCGCAATTTCGCAACGCATCAGGATTTCCGGACTGATCTCGCCGCCGTGACCAAGCCGGTGACGATCTTTTCCGGCACCGAGGATGAATTGATGTTGGCGAACAAATATGTCGAGGCGGTGCGCGGGACTACGCCGCCGGTCAATGTGAAGCTGATCGAGGGCGTCAACCACATGGGCATCGTGAGCAATCCCGCCGCTATATCCATCATCGCCGCCGACGTCGCGACAGCAGGTCTGAACTCATGATCAGCATCGATCCCAAGGAAGCCGCTTCGGCGCTGTCGGACATCAACGAGATTGCGCATCGGGTGCGTCAGTCCACGATCTATAATTTCGCCAGCCTGATGTTGATCATGTGGGGCGTGCTGGTGCTGTCGGGCAACATCGCCTCCTATCTCTGGCCGCGGGAGGGCGGCTACATCTGGATGGCGCTGAATGTGGTGGGTTTAGCCGGGTCGTTTGCGATCGGTATCTTCGAGAGCAGGCGAACGAGCGTGCACAGCTTCGATCTCAGGATGATCACGGCATTCCTGCTGTTCTTTGCCTTTGGGATTCTCTGGTCGATCGGGCTCGGGCATTTTACGCCGCGCCAACTTGGTGTGTTCTGGCCGACCTATTTCATGATGGTCTACACCGTCGTCGGATTGTGGGTCGGTCTCGCCTTTGTCGCGATCGGGCTCGGCATCACGGCGCTGACGTTGATAGGCTATTTCTTTGTCGGCGGTTGGTTCGATCTGTGGATGGCCGTGGTCAACGGGGGTGGGCTGGTCGTCGGCGGCCTCTGGATGCGCCGGAGCTAGGGCGATGGCTGAACTCGACGACATCATCCACCAGCCGCTGCGGCTGCGGATCATGGCGGCGCTGAACGCGCTGCCCGCCGCGGTGGGGCTGGAATTCTCCCGGCTGAAAAAGCTGACCGGCGCTACTGACGGCAATCTCGGTGCCCATATCGAGACGCTGGCGAAGGCCGGTTATGTCGCGGTCGACAAGGCCTTTGTCGGCAAGAAGCCGCAGACCACGGTGACCGCGACCGCGGCCGGGCGCGGCGCCTTCGCCCGCCATGTCGCGACCCTGCAGGAGATTATCGCGGCCTCGGCGCGGCAGCATTGATGTCATTCCGGGGCGCGCCAACGGGTCGCGCGAATGCGCGCCCGATGACAGGCTCCGCGCGAGCCTGGAATCCATAACCCCTGCAGGGAGTATGGATTCCCCGATGTGCAATTGCACATCTGAGGCCTGCGCCAAGCCGCCGATGCTGCTATGATGATCACCCGGATTTTGGATGGGGCCACCGCCTACTTCCGTTGAAGGCGCTGACCCGACATGGCGGCATTAAACCTTGCGACAGGGCGGGAAGGAGGTGCCGTGCCGAAAACGATCGCGGTATTGGGCTCTGCCCTCTTCTTTGCGGTTGCGCCCA
>DATNMT010000398.1:0-8307 GCA_035602495.1 Bradyrhizobium sp. | reverse complement strand
CCCTGCTTCATCTTCACCATGAAGCCGGAATACGCCGCGCTCACCGGCGAGGCGCAGCTCGACGTGAAGATGAAGCAGGGCCATCCGCCGTTCGGCGTCGAGATGAAGATCACCGACGACGAGGGCAAGGATCTGCCGTGGGACGGCAAGACCTTCGGCCGGCTCAAGGTCTCGGGCCCCGCGATCGCAAAAGCCTATTTCCGCGTCGATACCGACATCCTCGATGACGAGGGCTATTTCGACACCGGCGACGTCGCGACCATCGACGCCCACGGCTACATGCGGATCACCGACCGCTCCAAGGACGTCATCAAGTCCGGCGGCGAATGGATTTCGTCGATCGACCTGGAAAATCTCGCAGTCGGACACCCCGCGGTGGCGGAAGCCGCCGTGATCGGCGTGCACCACCCGAAATGGGACGAGCGGCCGCTTCTGATCGTGCAGCTCAAGCAGGGCGCGAGCGCGACGCGCGAGGACATCCTGAAATACATGGATGGCAAGATCGCAAAGTGGTGGATGCCCGACGACATCGTGTTCGTCGACGGCATTCCGCACACCGCGACCGGCAAGATCCTGAAAACCGCGCTGCGCGACCAGTTCAAGGCCTACCGTTTCCCGAACGCGGCGGCGTAAGGGCGAAGGCCCGTCCATCCCTTCCCGCTAACGGAAGGGATGGCGGGCTTGTCACGCGCATATCCAGCACATTTCGTTCATCGCCGGGCCCGTCGGGGCTCGTCGCGCCATGACGAGTTCCCGATGCCTGCCGATTGTTCCGACGAAAGGCCAATGGACCCGGCGCGGCGGCTTTCCTATTGCCGGTTCCCATACAACCAAAGTCAAGGAAACGCTCAAAATGAAGAAACCTATCGGACTTCGTACTCTCCCGTGGCTGTTGTTTGCGTCGCTGACCGCAACTGCAGCGCACGCCGCGGGCAACAAGGTGGTGATCGGCGACATCGACGATATGTCCGGCCTCTACGCCGACGTCATCGGACCCGGCGGCATCGAGGCCGCCAAGATGGCGATCGCCGATTTCGGCGGCAGCGTGCTCGGCAACAAGATCGAGCTGTTGATCTCCGACCACCAGAACAAGCCGGACCTCGGCGCGCAAAAGTTCCGCGAATGGGCCGACCGCGACGGGCTGACCATGGTGCTCGGCGGATCGAACACCGGCGTCAGCATTGCGATGGCGACCATCGCCAGGGAGAAGAAGACGCCATTCTTCGCGATAGGCGCTGCCGGCGCCTCGCTGACCGGCAAGGACTGCACCCCCTACACCGTGCACTACGCCTACGACACCACCGCGCTCGGCAACGGCACGGCGACGACCATGGTGAAAGAGGGCGGCAAGACCTGGTTCTTCCTCACCGCCGACTACGCGTTCGGCACGCAATTGCAGGAAGCCGCCGCAAAGGTCGTCGAAGCCAATGGCGGCAAGGTGATCGGCGCGGTGCGCGTTCCGCTTTCGACCTCCGACTTCTCGAGCTACCTGCTGCAGGCGCAGAATTCCGGCGCCCAGGTGCTGGGGCTTGCCAATGCCGGCAACGACTTCACCAACTCGATCAAGGCGGCCGACGAGTTCGGCATCGGAAAGACCATGAAGCCCGCGGCGCTGCTCGCCTTCATCAGCGACATCCACAGCCTGGGCCTGAAGACCGCCCAGGGCCTCTACCTCACCACCGGCTGGTACTGGGATCTCAACGACAAGACCCGGGCCTTCGCCAAGCGCTATTTCGAGAAGACCAAGCGCGAGCCGACCATGAACCAGGCGGCGTACTATTCCGCCACGATCACCTATCTCAACGCGGTCAAAGCGGTCGGCAGCACCGATCCCGACAAGGTGATGGCCGAACTGCACAAGGTGAAGATCGACGACATGTTCACCAGCAACGGCAAGATCCGCGCCGACGGCCTGATGGAACACGAAATGTACATCATGCAGGTGAAGAAGCCCGAGGAATCGAAATACCCCTGGGACTATTACAAGCTGGTGCAGACCATGTCCGGCGAACAAGCGTTCGGCAAGCTGTCGGAGTCGGCCTGCCCGCTGGCCACGCATTAGATTGTTTGAGCAAGAAAACCGGGTCCCGCTTTTTTCGGACCATGCCTAAGCGCCGTGGCGCGCCCTGTTGCGACGGGGCGCGCCATGTCGGCCTTGGGATCGACGTATTTTCCGGCATAAACCGCTTCACAGCGGCCTGAAAAATGCGCTAGGTCACCTGCGCGCCGGTCGTCCGCCTGAACCGGACCGGCGACCGGATCCATATCGGAATAATCAAGGATGGCCCGCAGGTTTTCCGCTCCCTATCAGTCGGAGCCCGTGTCCAGCCTGGCGTCATGGGCGCGCAATCTCGCGGTGTTCTCGGTGGTCGCGGTCGTGGTCTCGATCATCATCGTGCGCTTCGGCTTCCTGGAAATGAGACCGGCGCTGGCCACGTTCTTCGGCGCGCTGGCCTGCGCCGGGCTGTCGGTCCTGGTCTGCTTCGCCGCCTTTGCCGCGATCTGGCAGAACGGGTCGCGCGGCATGAGCCGCATCCTGCTGGCGCTGTTGATCGACGCGGTGGTCTTGGCCTACCCGGCCTATCTCGGCCTGCAGTATCGCAAGCTGCCGCCGATCCACGACATCACCACCGATCCGATCGATCCGCCGCGCTTCGAGGCGCTGGCGCGGCTGCGCACCGGCGAGGGCACCAACACCGCGGTCTATGCCGGCCTGTATTCGGCGGAACAGCAGCGGCTCTATTATCCCGATATAGAGACGGTGGAACTCGACGTCCCCGCGCAGCGCGCCTATGAGGTGACGCTGCAGTTGATCAACAAGCGCAAATGGCGCGTGGTCGACGAACGCCCGCCGCAACCGCGCCGCGAGGGTCACATCGAGGCGATCGCGCAAACGCCGATCATGGGATTCCGCGAGGACGTGTCGATCCGCGTCACGCCCGACGGCGACGGGTCGCGCGTCGATATCCGCTCGGCGTCGCGCTATTTCGAGAGCGACCTCGGCAGCAACGCCGCGCGCATCACCAGATTGACCGACGACATCAACACCGCCGTCGATACCACAGCGGTGAAGCCGGTGAAGAAGCCGGCCGCCCCGGTGAAGGGTCCGCCGAAGGTGGTGAAGAAGTGACGTTCTCGTCATTCCCCGCGCAAGCGCGCAGCGCTTGTCGCTGAGGGCGCGCGTTAGCGCGAACCTCAGATGTGCAATTGCACATCGGGGAATCTCGAGATTCCGGGTCTGCGCTGCGCGTATCCCGGAATGACGTCAGCTAAATCAAGCCAACCGGTACGTCCCGCCGATCACGGGATCGCCATCCGTCGCCACGATGCCGCGGGCGACCAGATCTTCCAGATGCGCCAGCACCGAATAGCCGGCAGCGGTCGTCAGCCGCGGGTCGATGCCGATATAGATCGCGCGCACCATGCTCGGAATGTCGGCATCGCCTTTTGACAGGCGATGCAGGATCGAGGCTTCCCGGGCCTGACGGTGCCGGATCAGGAAACGTACATAGCGCGGGCCTTCCGGAATTTCCGGCCCGTGGCCGGAGAAATACAGATCCTCAGGCCGCGCCGTCAGCCGGTCGAGCGAGGCCATGTAATCGACCATCGAGCCGTCCGGCGGCGCCACGATCGAGGTCGACCAGCCCATCACGTGATCGCCTACAAAGGATAGTTTCCGCTCCGTCCAGGCGAACGCCAGATGATTGGCGGTGTGGCCCGGCGTCGCCACCGCCTCGAGCCGCCAGCCAAAGCCTTCGATGGTTTCGCCGTCGAGCACATGGACATCGGGCTTGAAATCGTGGTCGGCGCCGGATTCCGGACTGTGTTTCTCGCTCTCGTAACGCGGCCGCGAGGCGCGGTGGGCGCCTTCCGCATAAACGGTGGCGCCGGTGGCGGCTTTGATCCGCGCGGTATTGGGCGAGTGATCGCGGTGGGTATGGGTGACCAGGATATGCGTCACGGTTTCGCCCCGCACCGCATCGAGCAGCGCCTTGGCATGCTCCTCATTGTCAGGGCCCGGATCGATAATCCCGACCTGGCCCTGGCCCACGATGTAACTGACGGTGCCTGTGAAGGTGAAGGGGCTCGGATTGTTGCAAAGCACGCGCCGCACGCCCGGGCGCACCTCCTCGGCCACGCCGGGTTTGAGCGGAAAATTGCGGTTGAACGGGACGTCGTCGTTATCGGCCATGGGGGGATTCCTAAGTAGCGCCGCCGGCCGGGCTCGCGAAACAACCCCAGCCGTCATACCCCGCGAAAGCGGGGTATCCAGTAATCGCTGACATCAGAGATAAAACGATAAGCCGCGGAGTACTGGATCGCCCGCTTTCGCGGGCGATGACAGCGGAATGCGATGGCACGCTCCCGACTCCTCTCAGCGCCTTTACGAGAACGCCTGAATGCCGGTGATGGCGCGGCCGAGGATCAGGGCGTGGACGTCGTGGGTGCCTTCATAGGTGTTGACGGTTTCGAGGTTAGCGGCGTGGCGCATCACGTGATATTCGATCTGGATGCCGTTGCCGCCGTGCATGTCGCGCGCCATCCGCGCGATGTCGAGCGCCTTGCCGCAATTGTTGCGCTTGACGATCGAGATCATCTCCGGCGCCATCTTGCCCTCGTCCATCAGCCGGCCGACCCGCAACGAGGCCTGCAGGCCGAGCGCGATGTCGGTCTGCATGTCCGCGAGCTTCTTCTGCACCAGTTGGGTCGCGGCCAGCGGCCGGTTGAACTGCTTGCGGTCAAGCGTATATTGCCGGGCGCGGTGCATGCAGTCCTCGGCCGCGCCCATCGCGCCCCAGGAGATGCCGTAGCGGGCGCGGTTGAGGCAGCCGAACGGCCCCTTCAGGCCGGAGACGTTCGGCAACAATGCGCTCTCCGGCACCTCGACGCCCTCCATCACCACTTCGCCGGTGACGGAAGCGCGCAAGCTTAGTTTGCCGCCGATCTTCGGCGCCGACAGGCCCTTCATGCCCTTTTCGAGAATGAAGCCGCGGATATGGTTGTTGTGCTCGGCCGATTTCGCCCACACCACGAACACGTCGGCGATCGGCGCATTGGAAATCCACATCTTGGTACCGGTCAGCCGGTAGCCGTCGGCGGTTTTCTCGGCGCGGGTCTTCATGCCGCCGGGATCGGAGCCGGCATCCGGCTCGGTCAGCCCGAAACAGCCCACCCACTCGCCGGTCGCGAGCTTGGGCAGGTATTTCTTGCGCTGGTTCTCGTCGCCATAGGCATAGATCGGGTGCATCACCAGCGAGGACTGCACCGAATTCATCGAGCGATAGCCGGAATCGACACGCTCGATCTCGCGCGCCACCAGGCCATAGGCGACGTAGCTGGCATTGGCGCAGCCATATTCTTCCGGCAAGGTGATACCGATCAGGCCGAGCTCGCCCATCTCGTGGAAAATGTCGCGATCGACCTTTTCCTCCAGATAGGCCTTGGTCACGCGCGGCAGCAGCTTGTCCTGTGCGTAGGCGCGCGCGGTGTCGCGGATCATGCGCTCGTCTTCGGTCAACTGCTCGTCGAGCATGAACGGATCGTCCCACTGAAAATTCACCGCCGACGGCTTGTCCTTGGTCTGAGGGCGCGCGCTCATGAAAATTCCTTTCGCAATCGTTGCATTTATTTTAGTGCGCCGAGGGCCGAAGCGCAATTGAATTGGGTGATCGTCGCTCCCCGTCATTCCGGGGCGCATCGAAGCGCTTCCACCGTCATGCCCCGCGAAGGCGGGGCATCCAGTATTACGAGACGTCAATGGGAAGCGATATGCCGGCGGTTACTGGATCACCCGCCTTCGCGGGTGATGACAGCGAATTTTGTGGAGCAAGCATCGCGAAATTGCGAAGCAACGCCCTACCCTTCAAGCTGCTCGCTGGAGACGATCTCGATCCCGAAACCCGACAGCCCCTTGTAGTCGTGCACCGACGAGGTCAGGTTGCGGATCGAGGTGACGCCGAGATCCCTGAGGATCTGCGCGCCGACTCCGACCTCGCGCCATTGCCGGTTGCGGTCGGCTTCGGCGGATTTGTCCTCCGGCAGGGGCGCGACCGGAACGCCGGCGGCGCCGTCGCGCAAATAGACCAGCACGCCGCGGCCATCCTTCCTGAAATGCTCGAGCACCGCCTGCATGCGCTTGTGGCCGGTGAAAATGTCGCGGACGATGTTGGGCTTGTGGAACCGGGTCAGCACGTTCCTGCCGTCGCCGATGCCGTTGTAGACAAAGGCGACATGGGCGATGGAATCGAACGGCGAGCGATAGGCGTAGCCCTGCAACGGCCCGATCGGGCTTTCGGTGGTGAAGGTCGAGACCCGCTCGATCAGCTTCTCGCGCGCCTGGCGGTAGGCAATCATGTCGGCGATGGTGACATGCTTGAGCTTGTGGGCGGCGGCAAACTTCGCCACCTGCTCGCCCTTCATCACCGTGCCGTCGTCGTTCATCAACTCGGAGATCACGCCGACCGGCGGCAGCCCGCTCAGCTTGCAGAGGTCGACCGCGGCCTCGGTATGGCCCGAGCGCAACAGCACGCCGCCGTCGCGCGCGATCAGCGGAAACACGTGGCCTGGCCGCGCGAAATCGTTGGCGCCGGCGTTCGGGTTGGCCAATGCGCGGCAGCAGGAGGCGCGTTCGTCCGCGGAAATCCCGGTGCCGCCGTCGGGCTTGTAGTCGATCGACACCGTAAAGGCGGTGGTGTGGTTGGATTCGTTGTGCGCCACCATCGGATCGAGCCGCAGCCGGCGCGCATCCTCGCCTGTGATCGGGGCGCAAACGATGCCCGAGGTGTGGCGGATGATGAACGCCATCTTTTCGGCGGTGCACAGCGATGCCGCGACAATCAGATCGCCCTCGCCTTCGCGGTCTTCGTCATCGGTGACGACGACGAGTTCGCCATGGGCGAAGGCGTGCAGCACTTCCTGAATCGGGTCGGCCATCTGCCAAATGTCTCGCTTTAGGTGCGGGAGCATTAGCCGGACTCGTGGGCCCGCGCCAGCATCAATACGCGAGGCAGAACGTCGCTGGCGGGGGCGGCGAGACAACGGCTGCGGACTTGTCTAAGATCGGAACCAACGAAGAACAAGGGAGACGCCTTTCATGACCTCGGCAACGTTCGACTTCGCGCCACTGCTGCCCGCAGGCCTGCCCGCTCCGGCCGCGAAGTGGACCGGCCTGGCCAAATACAGCTTTGTCGGCGGCAACAACGACCCCGATCAGGTCCCGGTCGAGGGCCTGATCGCGGCGGTCACCGCCGTGCTCGAACGCGAGGGCAAGACGCTCGCCACCTACGGGCTTGCCAGCGGTCCGCAGGGCTACCGCCCGCTACGCCAGTTTCTCACAGCGAAATTGAAGCGCGATGCCGGCATCGACTGCAGCGCCGACGACATCCTGATCGTATCGGGCTCGCTGCAGGCGCTCGACCTCGTCAATGCCACGCTGCTCGCCCGCGGCGACACCGTGATCATCGAGCGCGACAGCTATCAGGGCGCGCTGAACCGCCTGACCCGGCTCGGCGTCAACATGGTCGGCATTCCGCTCGATCATGACGGCATGCGGATGGACGCGCTGGCGGCGGCGCTCGCCGACCTCAAGGCGCGCGGCATCACGCCGAAATACATCTATACCATTCCGACCGTGCAGAACCCGACCGGCACCATATTGTCCGAGGCGCGCCGCGCCGAGCTGCTGAAGCTTGCGCAAGCCTATGGCGTGCCGATCTTCGAGGACGACTGCTATGCGGATCTGATCTGGGACGGCAAGCGCCCGCCCGCGCTCCATGCAATGAGCTGGAACGGCGGCGTGATTCACATCGGCTCGTTCTCGAAATCGATCGCGCCGGCGCTGCGGGTCGGCTTCATCGTCGCGCCCTGGGCGATGCTGTCGCGGATGCTGGCGCTGAAGACCGACGCCGGCAGCGGCGCGCTGGAGCAGATGGTGCTAGCGGAATATTGCGCGCCGTATTTTGCCAGCCACGTGCCGAAGCTGACGCGCGGCCTGCGCGCCAAGCTCGACACGCTGATGGAAGCGCTCAACGAGCAGTTCGGCACCGCGGCCGAATTCGAGGCGCCAGCCGGCGGCATCTTCCTGTGGGTCAAACTGCCCGACAATGTCGACACCCTGAAACTGTACCAGGCGGCGCTCGCCGCCGGCGTCGCCATCAATCCGGGGCCGGAATGGTCGACCGACAAGCCCTACGCCGGCAGCCGGCTGCGGCTCTGCTTTGCTAGCCCCTCGCACCAGCAGATCCGCGAAGGTGTCGCGGTGCTCGCCGAGGTCTGCCGCAAGGAATTCGGCGTGCCGGCGCGGATCGC
>DATNMT010000370.1:0-6529 GCA_035602495.1 Bradyrhizobium sp. | reverse complement strand
GGCCAGGCCCTTCCAGCGATCGGTCGGCGGGACGACATCGGCCGTCGGCGCCAGCGGCGCCTGGTCAATGACCGAGCCCGGCATCGGCACGACTTTATTGTCCGGCGCGCCCTGCACCACATTGCGTGCCGTGCGATCATAGGGCGGCCGCTCGTTTCCGGTGCGCTGTCCGAGCACGTTGCGCAGCCGCAGGAAGATGAAGACGGCCAGCGCCAGGAAGATGATGGTGTAAATATCCACGTCGCATTCGCTTTCTGGTCTGCACCGGCAACAGGTCCGGCGGTAGAGCGTTCCCCTCAGGGAACGGCAGATATTACATCATGGATGGGTCTGCTGCATGTAGGCACGAAACTTGGCCTGGCCAATGGCGCGTTTTGGCACGAAAGTCCATGCCGGTGAAAATAGGCCGAGCCGGTGCTCTTGCCGGTTTGCCAGGAGCCAAATTGTAGCGCGTTTTCGCGTGCAGGGGAAACCCTCGTTTGTGCCCGGAAATCACGCATATTCAACAATTTAGAGGGCGCCCCGAGCGGTTGTGCCGGATATTTGCCGCGTCCCCCGACCTCCCGGGCCACAAGCCGGCCAGCCGCGCGCGCTTGTCGTCCTTGTGGAATGTGGCGGGGCTATGTTAGCCACTCGCCCCGACACAGGCATTTCCGCACCATACGAGCGCATTCCGACGCAAATCGCTTCCACGCTCGCTGATAAACGCTCCAGGAGAGACTCCCATGACCAACGGCAACGGCGCGCCTCCCGAAGCGGCCCCTCCTCCCCAGCTCAACGTGCTGGCGCAATATACCAAGGACCTGTCGTTCGAGAATCCGAACGCGCCGTCCTCGCTGGCGCCACAGGCGCAGCAGCCGGCGATCAATATCCAGATCAATGTCAGCGCCAACAATATCGCCGAAAATGAGTTCGAGGTGACGCTTTCGGTCGAGGGCAAGGCGGAAAACGCCGGCAAGGTGATGTTCAGCTTCGACCTGGCCTATGCCGGGGTGTTCCGGATCGTGAACGTGCCGAAGGAAAACCTGCACCCGCTGATCATGATCGAATGCCCGCGGCTGTTGTTCCCGTTCGCACGCGAAATCATCGCCACTTCGGTGCGCGACGGCGGTTTCCCGCCGCTGATGCTGGATCCGGTCGATTTCGTCGGGCTGTATCGCCAGAACCTGGAGCGGCAGGCCGCCCAGGCGGCACAGGCGAAACCGAGCTAAGCGCCTGCAGCCGACAAAAAGTCGCTCCAGATCGGCTTCTCGCCGAGCGTGGCGACAAAGGCCCGATGGGCCAGGCGGTCTTCCTCGGTCAATCGCGGCACAAGCGGCACCTCGCGCTGCCGCCGCGGCATTTCGCCGTACCCGCCAACCCGCGCATCGCGGCTTTCCGCCGCCAGAATCAGTTGCGACTGCCTCGCCCCGATCAGATCGATGTAAACCTCGGCCAAAAGTTCGGCGTCCAGCAAGGCGCCATGCTTGGTGCGGCGGGAATTGTCGATCGCATAGCGCGAGCACAGATCGTCCAGCCTGTTCGACACGCCTGGATGCTTGCGCCGCGCCAGCAACAGGGTGTCGACCAGCCGCTCGCGCGCGATCGGCGGCTGCTTGATGCGATCAAGCTCGGCGTTGATGAAGCTGATGTCGAACGAGGCGTTATGGATCACCAGCGGGGCATCGGCGATGAATTCGAGGAAATCGTCGACCACCTCGGCAAAGAACGGCTTGTCGGCGAGGAACTCGGTGGAAAGCCCGTGCACGGCGAAGGCTTCCGCCGACATGGCGCGTTCGGGATTGAGATGGCGATGAAAGGTCTGCCCGGTCGGCATCCGGTTGAATATCTCGACACAGCCGATTTCGACCAGCCGGTCGCCCCGCAGCGGATCGAGGCCGGTGGTTTCGGTATCGAGAACGATTTCGCGCATCAAGGACTGCCGCTTTGCAACGGCGAATCAGAGACGCCGCTGCGGCATCTTAACAGCCTCGGTCAGAATGTCCCGGATCCGGGCGCGGACGGGGTCCAAGCCATGCGACGTATCCACCAGGAAATCCGCGCGTTTGCGCTTTTCGGCGTCGGGCAGCTGCCGCGTCAGCACCATCGCAAGCATCTCCGGGGTCATGTTGGCGCGCGTCAGCACGCGCTCGCGCTGGATTTCCGGCGACGTCGTCACCACCACCACCGCGTCGACGCGCTTCTCGCCGCCGGTCTCGAACAATAGCGGCACATCGACCACTACGACCGGCTCGCCGGATTGCTCGGCATCGTGGAGGAACTTCTGGCGCGAGGCGCCGAGCATCGGGTGAACGATGCCCTCCAGCCGTTTTATCGCGGCGGGATCGTTGACCACCCGCGCCGACAGGCGCGCGCGATCGACCTTGCCGTCGACGGTGGTGCCCGGAAACGCGGCTTCGATCGCGGGCGCGGCCTCGCCCTCATAGAGGCGATGGACGGTGGCGTCCGCGTCGTAAACGGGAACGCCAGCTTCCGCGAACAGTTTGGCGGTGGTCGATTTGCCCATCCCGATCGAGCCGGTCAGTCCAAGAATGATCATCCAGCTCTCGCCATTGGCTGCTTGTCAGGATTCAATTTCAAACCGTGAGCAACCGCGCGTTGCGCAGAAAATCGAGCAACGACAGCAGCGGCAGCCCGAGAATCGTAAAGTGATCGCCCTCGATCCGCTCGAACAGATGCACGCCCAGCCCTTCCAGCTGGTAGGCGCCGACGCTCGAGGTAACGGCGTCCCCGGCTTCGTTCAGATAGGCTTCGATGTCGGCCTCGCCCAGCTGCCGCATCGTCATCCCCGCGACTGCCATGGCCTCGAACAATATCTTGCCGTCGCGCGCCACCGCAACGGCGGAGTGCAACTCGTGGCGGTGGCCGGAAAGCGCACGCAATTGTTCCGCGGCCTGGGCGCGGCCGGCGGGCTTGCTGAACAGCCGCGTCCCCAGCGCCAGCGTCTGGTCCGCGCCGACGACAAACCGGCCCGGCTTTCGCGACGATACGAACAGCGCCTTTTCGCGCGCGAGCAACGCTGCGATATCGCCGGGCGCCGAAAAGCCGGAAGCCTGCTGCACGACACGCTCGTCGATATCGGCTGGCACGGCCTCGAACTCGATGCCGGCATTGGCAAGCAGCGTTTGCCGCGTGCGGCTTTGCGAGGCCAGGACCAACGGAGTTTGCCCGCTCCATAAACTCATTCCGGAAGCCGCTGCCGCTGCCGGTCGGTGAACAATTTCAGCACGGCGGCTGCCGTTTCCTCGATCGAGCGCCGGGTCACGTCGAGCTGCGCCCAATTGAACCTGGCGCTCAGCCGCCGGGCGAAAGCGACCTCATCGGCCACCGCCTGCTTGTCGATATATTCGTCATTGCCGCGATCGGCACCCATGCTGAGCAGCCGGTTCTGCCGCACTTGAATGAGCCGCTCCGGGGTCGCATGCAGGCTGACCACCAGCGGCTTCTGCAGCGTCTCCAGCTGATGGGGCATGGCGATGCCCGGCACCAGCGGCACGTTGGCGGTGCGGATGCCGCGGTTGGCGAGATAGATCGAGGTCGGCGTCTTCGAGGTGCGGGACACGCCGACCAGCACCACGTCGGCCTCTTCCAGCCCTTCGACATGCTGGCCATCATCGTGCATCATCGTGTAATTCAGCGCGTCGATGCGCTTGAAATATTCCGCGTTCAACGTGTGCTGCGCGCCGACCCGGCCGGTAGTGGCGGCGCCGAGATAGGCCTGGAACAGCTGCATCACCGGGCCGATGATGGAGAGGCTCGGAATATTGATTTGCTGGCACTTGGCTTCGAGGCGAGCCACCAGATCCTTTTCCAGCAAGGTAAAGAGCACGATGCCGGGCGCTTCCTCGATTTCATCGAGCACCCGATCGAGCTGCTTCTGGCTGCGCACCAGCGGATAGACATGCTCGACCGCCGTCACATTGGCGTATTGCGCGGCCACCGCGCGCGCCACCGTGATCAGGGTTTCACCGGTCGAATCGGAGACCAGATGAAGATGAAAATAGCTGCCGGTCGTGGGCACCTTTACCCCTGTGTATCCTGTGAATCCATGTGGACCTTACCTGAGAGAATCGGGCCTGGGTCGGCTGAGGCGGGATAACCCGGCTTTTTCTTCACAGGCCTCAAGGTAAGGATAAGTCTGCTCGCGTGAGGCAATGATAGTGAGGTTATGTGGACTTGTCCCTTCTTAGCCGGCTGACAAGTCGGCGCAAGCGGTTGAAGCGGGTCACCTTATTCGAATTGCCAATAGTCCGGCCATACATGTTGATGGATGTGAACAAGCCCTGTGAAGCGCGGAACATTTTTGCGCGGGCCCAATTCACCGCTACTTAGACTCAAACCTAAGATTCTAAAATTATTGTTTTAGAAAAGCGCTGCTTGCGGATATGTCTCGGTTCGCGGCAATGCCGGAGTCCTCGGCAACGAAGCGGCGCAGCGTTTCGATGTTGCGGAAACCACGATAACGCGCGGACGAGCGAGATTTCCCTGATGTACGAATGGATCAAGGCGCTGCATGTGATCGCCGTCATCTCCTGGATGGCGGGCATGCTCTATCTGCCGCGGCTGTTCGTCTATCATTGCGAGGCGGAGACCGGGTCTAAGCAATCGGAGACGTTCAAGCTGATGGAACGGCGGCTGCTCAAGGCGATCATCAACCCGGCGATGATCGTGACCTGGCTTGCCGGGCTTTATCTCGCCTGGGCCGGGCATTTTTTTGTCGCCAGCTGGTTTCATGGCAAGTTGCTGCTGGTGCTGCTGTTCTCCGGTGTCCACGGATTTTTTTCCCGCTGCGTTAAGGATTTCGCCGCCGACCGGAATACCAAAAGCCAGAAATTCTACCGTATTATCAATGAAGTGCCGACCATCTTGATGGTCGGAATCGTGATCCTGGTGGTGGTTAAACCGTTCTGATTAGGGCGCGCTGGCCACATCTCGGGCGTTGCCCCTGCTTGCGAAACCGCTGGCAATTTTCTATATTGTGGAAATCCCACCCCACGCAGGCGGATGTGGTCGCGTTCCGGCTTTCCTTAATGGAGCCGGCCGCCGCATCAGGTTTGAAGCCTCTCCGGCACTTTCCTAGCTCAGACCTGCGGACCTTCCTTTATCTCGCGTCCGCATTTTCTAAAGCCCCTTGCAATCCCTCTCCCAAAACTACTCCACAGGACCATCCCAATGCGGGAAATGAAACTTCAAGACCTCAAATCGCAAACGCCGGCGGAGCTAGTTGCGTTCGCAGAAGAAAAAGGGGTCGAAAACGCCAGCACCATGCGCAAGCAGGAGCTGATGTTCGCCATTCTCAAGCAGCTCGCGATCCAGGAAATCGACATCATCGGCGAAGGCGTCGTCGAGGTTCTCTCCGACGGCTTTGGCTTTCTGCGCTCGCCAGATGCCAACTACCTGCCGGGACCGGACGATATCTATGTCTCGCCCTCGCAGATCCGCCGCTTCGGCCTTCGCACCGGCGATACCATCGAAGGCCACATCCGCAGCCCGAAAGAAGGCGAACGCTATTTCGCGCTGCTGAAAGTCAACACGCTGAATTTCGAAGACCCGGAAAAGTCGAAGCACAAGGTCAATTTCGACAACCTGACGCCGCTGTTTCCGGATCAACGCTTCCGGCTCGAACTCGAAGACCCCACCAGAAAAGACCTTTCCGCAAGGGTTATCGACATCGTCGCCCCGATCGGCAAGGGCCAGCGCGCCCTGATCGTGGCGCCGCCGCGCACCGGCAAGACCGTGCTGATGCAGAACATCGCGCATTCGATCACGGCCAATCATCCCGAATGCTATCTGATCGTGCTGCTGATCGACGAGCGGCCCGAGGAAGTCACGGACATGCAACGCTCGGTGAAGGGCGAAGTCGTCTCTTCTACCTTCGACGAACCCGCCGTACGCCACGTCCAGGTCGCCGAGATGGTGATCGAAAAAGCAAAGCGGCTGGTCGAACACGGCCGCGACGTCGTGATCCTGCTCGACTCGATCACGCGTCTGGGCCGCGCCTACAACACCGTGGTGCCGTCCTCCGGCAAGGTGCTGACCGGCGGCGTCGACGCCAACGCGCTGCAGCGGCCCAAACGATTCTTCGGCGCCGCGCGCAATATCGAGGAGGGCGGTTCGCTCACCATTATCGCCACCGCGCTGGTCGATACCGGCAGTCGCATGGACGAAGTGATCTTCGAAGAATTCAAAGGCACCGGCAATTCCGAATTGATTCTGGATCGCAAGGTCTCCGACAAGCGCACCTTCCCGGCGATCGACATTTCGCGCTCCGGCACGCGCAAGGAAGAGCTGATCACCGATCCGCAGGTGCTGAAGAAAATGTACGTGCTGCGCCGGATCCTCAATCCGATGGGCACCATGGACGCGATCGACTTTCTGCTCGACAAATTGCGCAACACCAAGAACAACTCGGAATTCTTCGAATCGATGAATACCTGAGGCGTTGCGCCGACCTTGAGGAGGGCGTCCCAACCGGGGCGCCCTTTTCATGTCGAGCTTGCCGAATGGCCATGCTGCAGCGCAGCATAAA
>DATNMT010000366.1:0-2994 GCA_035602495.1 Bradyrhizobium sp. | reverse complement strand
GGTGCCGACCAGCCGCATCACGTCGGGCTTTTTCGACTTCAGCGCCTCGTCGATGTTCTTCGAGGTGACGCCGAGTTCCTCGGCATTGATCATCGCATAAAGCGTCCACTTCACGATCATCATCCAGTCGTCGTCGCGCTGCCGCACCACCGGCGCCAGCGGCTCCTTGGAGATGACGTCGGGCAGGATGACGTGGTCGTTCGGCTTGGCTAGATTCAGCCGCAGCGCGTAAAGCTGGGAGACGTCGGCGGTGAAGGTGTCGCATTGGCCGGCATCATAGGCCTTGAACACCTCGTCCAGCTTGGCGAACTTCATCTCCTCGTATTTCATGTTGTTGGCACGGAAATAGTCGGCGAGGTTGAGGCGGGTCGTGGTGCCGTCCTGCACGCAGACCTTGCTGTTGTTGAGGTCGAGCGCGGAATCGATGTTGCGCGCGCGCGGCAGCATGAACCCCTGGCCGTCATAAAAGGCCACCGCCGGGAAATAGAGATCGTAGTTCTCCTCGCGCGACATGCTCCAGGTCGAGTTCCGGGAGAGGATGTCGACCTTGCGGGACTGCAGTTCCTTGAAGCGCTCGTCGGCATCGAGCGGGACGAATTTTGCCTTGCCCGGATCGTCGAAGATGGCGGACGCCACTGCGCGGCAGAAATCGACATCGAAGCCGGTCCAGTTGCCTTTGTCATCGGGAATCGAGAAGCCCGGCAGACCGGTGTTGACGCCACACAGCACCTCGCCGCGCCGGATCGTCCGCTTCAGGGTGCGCGTGTCGTAGAATTCGTAAGTGATGGCAAGAACCGCGACCAGCACGGCGACCGCGAGCCCGATCAGGAGGCCGCCACGAAATGTACGCATGATTATGTCTCGCTGAAAATCGGGAAAAGGAACGGAGTGGGGAGCCGAAAGCCGCGCCTACAATTCCGGTTTCTGCCGCACGATGACCTTGGTGCCGACGGGAACGCGATCGTAGAGGTCGGCGACGTCGGCGTTGACCAGCCGGAAGCAGCCGGAGGAGACCTTGGTGCCGATCGTATCCGGCCGGTTGGTGCCGTGGATGCGATAGACGGTGGTGCCGAGATACATGGCGCGGGCGCCGAGCGGATTACCGGGGCCGCCGGCCATGAAGCGCGGCAGATAGGGCTGGCGTTCGATCATTTCCGGCGGTGGCGTCCAGTCCGGCCATTCCGCCTTGCGGGTGATGTTCAAGAGTCCCTGCCACTGGAAGCCGTCGCGGCCGACGCCGATGCCGTAGCGGATCGCGCGGCCGCCGGGCTGGATCAGATAGAGGTGGCGCTCGGCGGTCGAGATGATGATGGTGCCCGGCGCCTCCGTGGTGCGGTAGGACACCATCTGCTTGCGGAATTCCGGATCGAGCTCGACCGAGTCGTCGGGGATCAGCCCCGGCTGGTCGGCGTCGGGCTGCTGCGCGTAGCCGTGCGAAAGCGAAAGCATCAAGCCGATGGCGGCGATCGCGGTACAGATCAGGTGCCTGGTCTTGATCATGCAAACCTCTTTTTGTTGGCGTCAGCTTGTTGGCGTCTGCCAAATCGCTGGAACCATCAAATCTCACGGGCGGCCTAATGGCAAGCAATCCGGATATGTCGCTGGAATAGTGGCAATTTTGGCGATTTGCGGATGTGGCCCGAAAGCCTCATTTGGGCACCAGCCAAAGCCGCAGGCCGTATGACACCATGGCAACCGTGCCGACGCCGCCGAGCCAGAGGACTGCGAACCACATGAGCCGCTGCTTCAGAGGTCGCGGATTTGGCTCAGGTGGCATCAATGATAGCCGCTCCCGGCCCTGACCTTGCCGCGGAATACCCAATAGGCCCAGGAGGTGTAGCCGAGAATCAGCGGGATCAGCACCGCAACGCCGGCCAGCATGAACAGCTGGCTGCTCCGCGGCGAAGCCGCCTGCCAGATGGTGATGCTCTGCGGCACGATGAAGGGATACATGCTGATGCCCAGCCCCGCATAGGACAGCGCGAACAACGCGAGCGACAGGAAGAACGGCTGGTTATCCCGTTTGTTGGCGAGGCTGCGCAGCAACAGCGCGGCGACGGCGGCGACCGCGATCGGCACCGGCGCGGTGAGGATCATGTTCGGCCAGGTAAACCAGCGCTCGGTATACTGGATGTGGAGGAACGGCGTGGCGACGCTGACCACGCCGATCGCGCCCAGCATCGCGAACAGCAGGAACCAGCTCAGATGGTAGGCTTTGTCGCGCAGTGTGCCCTCGGTCTTCAGCACCAGCCACGTCGCTCCCAGCAGCGCGTAGCCGATCGCCAGAGCGAGGCCGGTCAGGATACTGAATGGCGTCAGCCAGTCCCACCAGCCGCCGGCGTAATGCCGGCCTTCGACATGGACGCCCTGCAGGATCGCGCCGAGCGCGATGCCCTGCGCCAGCGCCGCCAATAACGATCCGCCGGCGAACGCGATATCCCAGCGATTGCGATGGCTTTGGCTTGTGTGCCAGCGGAATTCGAAGGCGACGCCGCGAAAGATCAGGCCGATCAGCATCGCTATCATCGGCGTGTACAGCGCCGGCATCAGCACCGCATAGGCCAGCGGAAAGGCCGCCATCACGCCGCCGCCGCCGAGCACCAGCCAGGTTTCATTGCCATCCCACACCGGCGCCACGCTGTTCATGATCACGTCGCGATCCGCTTTTTCCGGGAACAGCGGAAACAGGATGCCGAGGCCGAGATCGAAGCCGTCCATCACGACATAGACGAACACGGCAAAGGCGATGATGAAGGCCCAGATGGTGGGGAGGTCGATAGGGATCATCGTGCGGCTCCCTCGGCGGCGGTTCCCGCGGCGGGCGTGATGCCGGCGGCGCGCGCCGGGATATCGCTGCGCGGCCCCTGTTCGCCGTGATGCGGTGGCGATGCCATCAGGCGCAGGATGTAGATCACGCCGGCGGCAAACACCGTGAAATAGACGATGATGAAGGCGATCAGCGACGACGCCACGGCGGGCGCCGCCAGCGGCGAC
>DATNMT010000360.1:0-12945 GCA_035602495.1 Bradyrhizobium sp. | reverse complement strand
CCGACCCACAGGCTCGCCAGCATCGAATAGGCCAGCGCATTGGTGTGAAACAGCGGCAGATAAGTCTGGTGCACGTCGCTTGCGTGCAAATCCTGATGCGCCGCGTTGACTTTGGCGCCCCACAGCGCATTGGCGTGCGTCCACAGCACCGCCTTGGGCCGCGACGTGGTGCCGGAAGTATATTGCACGCTGCAGGGCGCCTGCGGATCGGTCGAGCGGCGCGGCCGGTCGGTGCTGTCGGCGAACAGCGCCTCAAAACTGTCGGCTTGCTGCGGCTTGCGGCCTTGCGCGGGCGCCTCGCCCGCGTCGTGCGAGATCGCCGCCATCCAGCGCAGCCCCTTGCAATGTGCCGCAATCATTTCGGCATAGGCCGGCTGCGTGATCGCGGCCACCGCGCCGCAGTGGCCGGCGAAATATTCCATCTCCGCCGGCGCCGAGCGGGTGTTGGTGGTCACCGCGATGGCGCCGAGTTCGACGCAGGCGAACCAGGCCAGCATCGCCTCGATGCAATTATCGAGATGGATCAGGACGAACTCGCCCGGTTTGACGCCGCGCGCCACCAGGCCCGCGGCCAGCCCGCCGACGCGGTCGTGGAATTCGCCGTAGCTCCAGCTCCGCGCCGGCGCATCGAACGGCGCCCAGATCAGAAATGGATGTTCGCGGCGGGTCTCTGCGTGCATCCGCAACAACCACGGCACGTCCATCCCGGCAAACGGTCCGACGACGCCCGGCGCCTGCGATTCCAGCATGAAAATTCCTCCCGCGCAGCCTTATTGGCCGCTTCTTATTTTGAGCGTTCCCCGGATGCAGCGCAGCGTGACCGGACGATGCTTCGCATCGCCGGGAGAACGCGGCGCCGCGTCCGGGACACGGGTACCATTAAGCCACATCTCCCTCATACGACGAAATCTCGATCAGGCTGCCGTCGGGATCCCGGCAATAGACCGAGCGCAGCACCCCCCGCGCGCGCCTTGCCGCTTGTCCGGGCCTTGCTCGATCGCGACGCCGCAGGCCCCAAGATGCGCGACCACCTCGTCGGGCGTGCTCGCGGTGAGAAAGCACAGATCGTCACTGCCTGCCGCTTCATGGTCGGCGGTGAACCACTCGACCTTGTCGGCATGAAGCGGCCGCACGTTGATCTTCTGGTTGCCGAACATCAGCGAGGTCCGGGGCGTCTTGCCCGGGCCGGGATCGAACACCCTGATCTCCATGCCGAGGACTTTTTGATACCACTGCGCGGCGCGCGCCACGTCGGCAACATTGATCACGATATGATCGATCGCATCGACTTTCACTGCCATGGGTCATCCTTTGGTCGCGCCTGGGGGCACGCTTGCGCTATTGGCCGCATCCTACTTTGTTTGTTACAAGGCGGCCCGTTCGTCAATTCAACAACAAAGCGCCGGACTTCAAAAACCGGCGCAAGGGAGAAACTAAATGACTTCACGTCGCGCCGCGATCGCTCTGGCCGCAACCGGCCTTGCGGCCCTCATTTTGCCTGCCGGCGGCGCCCTGGCGCTGGACTACCCGACGCGGCCGATCCGCTTCGTGGTCGGATATCCTGCCGGCGGCGCGACCGATATCCTCGCGCGGCTGATCGGCCAGCGGCTGTCCGAAAAGCTCGGCCAGAATTTCGTGATCGAGAACAAGCCCGGCGCCGGCAACAACATCGGCACCGAGACGGTCGTCAAGGCCGAGCCGGACGGCTACACCGTGCTGCTGGTCAATCCCGCGAACTACATCAATGCCTCGCTTTACAGCGACCTGAAATTCAACTTCATTCGCGACATCGCGCCGGTGGCGTCGTTTACCCGCGTGCCGAATGTGATGACGGTCGCCCCCGACGTGCCGGCGAAGACGGTCGCCGAGTTCATCGCCTATGTGAAGGCCAATCCGGGCAAGGTGAACATGGCCTCGTCGGGCAACGGCACCTCGGTGCATCTGTCCGGCGAATTGTTCATGGCGATGTCGGGCGTGAAGATGGAGCACATCCCCTACAAGGGCGCCGCGCCCGCGATCACAGACATGCTGGGCAACCGCGTCCAGGTGATCTTCGACAACATGCCCTCCATCATCGGGCATCTCGCCCCCGGGGCCTTGCGCGCGCTCGCGGTGACGACGGCGACCCGGTCGCCGGAACTGCCTGATGTGCCGACCGTCGCGGAGACCGTGCCGGGTTACGAGGCGAGCGCGCTGTTCGGCATGGGCGCGCCGAAGAAGACCCCGCCGGAGATCGTCGAGAAGCTGAACAAGGAGATCAACCTGGTGCTGGCGGAACCCGCGATCCGGCAGCGCCTGATCGAACTCGGCGGCGAGCCGCTGATCGGTCCGCCGGAGGCGTTCGGCGCGATGATTTCGGCCGAAACCGAAAAATGGGAGAAGGTGGTCAAATTCTCCGGCGCCAAGGTGGAATGAGGGCCTGCGTTCCGGATTGACAGGGGGCGCGCCGCGGCAGCATCCTGCGGCACGCGCCTCGCCTCTGTTTCGGATCGGGAGTGACGCATGCCGGAATATTCGGCAGGGAAAGTGACCGACTACGCCGAGGGCGATCGCAAGGTCGTCGACTGCGGCGAACAGGAGGTCGGCATTTTCAGGATCGATGGCGAATTTTTTGCGTGGCACAATCGCTGCGCCCACCGCGCCGGCCCGGTTTGCCAGGGCAGGATCATGAAGCGGGTGATCGAGCCGCTCGCGGCCGATCGGAGCATCCGCACCCAGGAATACGATCCGTCCGAGACCAACATCATCTGCCCGTGGCACGGCTACGAATTCAACATCAAGACCGGTTGTCATCAGGGCAACAGCCGGATTCGGCTACGCAAGGCGGACATGACCATCAGGGATGGCGAAATCTATGTTCGGCTCTGACAGCGACCGCAAGAACGATCGCTACGGCTGGATCGATGCCGCCGCGCCTGAACTCTTGCGGGCGTCGCGGGAGTTGGTCGAGAACAACGAAGCGTCCCGCGTATCCGACGAAGCCGTGGCGCAGATCCTGACTGCCGCGATCCGGCTCTACGTCGCCAAATCCGACGGCGAGGAGCGGACCTTTTCGCCGATCGCCGGCCAGCGCGACAGCGAAATGACACCGACCGAGCTGTTGTCGGCGGTATCCGAGATGCTGCGCGCGCTGCATCTCGGCCCGATGGAACTGGCGCTGTGGTACCGGCGCCGCCCCGACGAGGACAGCTCTTCGCCCAACGAAACTTCCAGGGAAACGTCATGAACATTCAGGGCAAGATCGGGCCGCAATATTCGCCCGTGCAGCAGATCGACGTTCATACCGACACCCGCGACATCCTCGCCCATGCCAGGCGCAATGCCATCCGGCGCGGCCTGCAGGACTGGTTCGTCTGCGACATCGACGCCCATCACGTCGAAACCGTCTCATGGAAGGAAATCGTCACCTATATCGAGGATCCCGTGGTCCGCGACAACGCGATGCGGTTTCAGGCCGAGCGGCTGGGGGCGCCGCCTTACGGGCTGAACGGCGACCTCGGGCTGCGCTACCAGTCGGTCGGCGGGCGGATACCGCATCAGGACGGCCAGCGCGAAATCGTCGAGGAGACCGATGTCCATCGCGACGTCACCTTGACGCGGCGGGCGATGGATTCGCTCGGCATCGACAACATGGTGGTGTTCCCGACGCCGATGCTGTTTCTCGGCATGCACCCGCAGCCGGAAATGGAAGTGTGGCTCGGCAATGCCTATAATCGCTGGCTGATCGACCGGATTCTGTCCGGCGACGACCGCATCAAGTCGCTGATCTATCTGCCGTTCAATACGCCGCAGGAAGCCGAGCGGACGGTCGAGCAGCTCGGCGACAAGAAGGGCGTGATCGGCTTCTGCGTCACCAGCACCCGCTACAAGCCGGTGCATCACAACGACTATATGCGGCTTTATTCGATGATCGAGGAGCGCGGCAAGCCGTTGGCGTTCCATGCCGGCTATCACTGGCAGGATCCCTCGCTGGCGACCGTCAACCGTTTTATCGGCATGCATGCGCTCGGCTTCGTCTGGAGCAACATGATCCATATGACGAACTGGGTGCTGAACGGTATTCCCGAGCGGTTTCCCAAGCTCAGGTCGCTATGGGTGGAAAGTGGCCTCGCCTGGGTGCCGTTCCTGATGCAGCGGCTCGACGACCAGTATCTCATGCGCCCGTCCGAGGCGCCGCAGCTCAAGCGCATGCCCAGCGAATACATGAACCACAATTGCTTCTATACCACCCAGCCGATGGAGACGACGCATCCGAAGGCGCTGGAAAACACCCTCGAGATGATCAGGGCCGAGACCCAATTGATGTTCGCATCCGACTGGCCGCATTACGATTTCGACTTGCCGCAGGAAATCTGCGACCTCCCGTTTTTGAGCGAGCAGGCGAAACGCAACATTCTCGGCCTCAACGCGGCGGGGATCTTCAATCTCGATCCGACGCCGGTGAAGAAATTGATTCCGGCGTGATGTCGGTCAATTTTCCGCTGCGATCGTCGAATAGCCTCTCGCCGGAACATTCTTGACGCCGCATGGTTTGATTGCGAGGCGGCGCCATCCAGCGAAGGAGGATAGCCATGCGCAATACGAAATTGGCCATGTTGGTGTTGCTGGCGGCCGGGGGTGCCGCGATCGCCGGCCCGACGCCCGCGGCCGCCATTGATTATCCCTATTGCATCCAGGGCGGTGGCTGGGGCGTTCCCGGCGATTGCGCCTACCGGTCCTATGCCGAATGCCAGGCCTCCCTTTCCGGCCGATACGGCTATTGCAACATCAATCCGCGCGTCGCCTTTGCCCGGCAGAAACATCGGCAAACCCATCGGGATTACGACCGTCTCTATTAATTGATCGCGGCCGGCGGCGCGGGCCGGCGAAAGCGGCTTGACGCGCCTTGGTTTGCGCCTGTACTAAACTACATGGTTAAGTATAACGATCAGGCGCTGGACCGCACCTTTGCCGCGCTCGCCGACCCGACGCGGCGGGCGTTGTTGTCCCGGCTCGGCCGGCGCGACGGCGTCTCGGTGAGCGAACTGGCAAAGCCGTTTGCGATGTCGCTACCCGCGGTGATGAAGCATCTCGACGTTCTGTCGGACGCCGGCCTGATCGCGCGCGAAAAAACCGGTCGCGTCGTGGCGTGCCGGCTGACCGCCGACCCGATGGAGCAGGCGATGGACTGGCTCAATCGCTACCAGCGCTTCTGGTCGGACAATCTCGACCGCCTTGCCGCCTTTGTGGAGGAAGAAAAATGGCCGTCAAATCCAGCGCCGCCGCCGACCCCGGCTTCAGCACGAGGCCGAGCCTCACCCTCAAGCGCCGCCTCAACGCCCCGCCCGAGAAGGTCTTTTCGGCGTGGACCGACCCGGAAAAAATAGCTCGCTGGTTCGAACCCGCGCAGGCCAGGGCCGGCACCGGGCAGGCCACGATCGATCCCCGGGTCGGCGGGCGCTTCCGCGTCAGCTTCACCATGCAAGGCGGCGAATATTCCGAAGTCGGCGGCGTCTACCGCGAACTGGTGCCGAACCAGCTTCTGGTGTTCAGCTGGGCATGGCATTCGACCCCGGAACGCGAGTCGTTGGTGACGGTCTCGCTGAAGCCCGATGGCGACGGCACGCTGCTGACGCTGCATCATGAGCAGTTCTTCGATCAGGCCGCCTGCGACGGCCATCAGCGTGGCTGGACCGCGGCGCTCGACAAACTGGAACTCTATCTTGCCTGAAACCACGCAGGAGGCCGTCATGCAACCGCACAAGATCGTCTCGCGAGAAGAATGGACCGCCGCGCGCAAGGCCCATCTCGCCCATGAGAAGGAATTCACCCGCGCCCGCGACCGGCTCAGCGCAGAGCGGCGCGCGCTGCCCTGGGTCAAGGTCGACAACAGCTATGTGTTCGACGGGCCGAAGGGAAAAGAGACCCTGGCCGAGCTGTTCGCCGGCCGCAGCACGCTGGTGGTGCAGCATTTCATGTTCGCGCCCGACTGGAGCGAAGGCTGCAAGAGCTGCTCGTTCTGGGCCGACGGTTTCGAGCGCATGATCCCGCATCTCGCCGCGCGCGACACCACGCTGGTGGCGATCTCGCGCGCGCCGCTGTCGAAACTCGAGGCGTTCAAGGCGCGGATGGGCTGGACCTTCGACTGGTTCTCTTCGGCCTCCAACGATTTTAATCGCGACTATGCCGTCTCGTTCACGCCGGACGAGCTCAAGTCGGGCGCCAGGATCTACAATTTCGGCACCTCAGGCTTCGGCGTCGAGGAAGCGCCCGGCATCAGCGTGTTCTACCGTGACGAGGCGGGCAACATCTTCCACACCTATTCCTGCTTCGCCCGCGGCCTCGACATGATGAACGCCGCCTATCACTATCTCGACCTGACCCCGCTCGGCCGTCACGAAGAGGGCTTGCCCTATCCGATGGACTGGGTGCGCCTGCGCGACCGGTACGAGTTGGCGGCGGGAGAAGCCGCGGGCTGACCCGGACTACGCCGCCCTGCCGATTGCATCGGCGTGCAGCAGTTCGTCGAATTGCGGATAGGTCTCGGAAAGTTGGTCGAGCACACGGCCGCCGATGCGATGGACGCCCTGCGGGCTCGCGGCCGGCGCCGTTCTCCAATGCGCGCCAAATGGCGTGTGTCCCAAGTGTTGCACTGTCGCGAAGCATCGGCAATGCTTGGGAGGTGTTCCCCGGCGCCAATATTGCAATGCAGAACGAGGGAACGCCGTGCCGGAAAATCGGAGGAGCCCGATGGCCTTTGAAGATCGATACGGCTTGCCGCTTTCGACTTCGAGCGAGGCGGCCGCCGAGGCTTACCGTGGCGGTCTCGACCTGATGCTGTCGGCCTGGTCCGGCGCCGCATCCGCGATGGATCGGGCGATCGAGGCCGACGGCGACTTCGCACTCGCTTACGCGGCCCGCGCGCGCAACCATCTGATCTATGCCGAAATCGAGCAGGCCCGCGAAAAGGCGGCGACGGCGCGGAAACTCGTGGCGCGGAACGGCACCGCGCGCGAGCAAAGCCATGTCGAAGTCCTGGCGCTGACCACCGAAGGCCAGCCGGTCAAGGCCCTGCAGATGACGCTGGAGCATCTCGAAGACTGGCCGCGCGATGCCCTGATCCTGTCGCTGCCGCTCGGCGCCTTCGGCCTGTTCGCGTTTTCCGGAATGGCGGATCATGACCAGGCGCGCGTCGATCTCTGCGAAAAGCACCGGCGCCATTACGGCGACGACTGGTGGTTTCTTACCTATCTCGGCTGGTCGCACACCGAAAACGGCAGCGCCGATCAAGGGCGCCGCATCACCCAGCGTGGTTTCGAGCTGAGGCGCGAGAACGCCAATGCCGTGCATGCTTTGGCGCACGCGATGTTCGAAGACGGCTCGACGCAGGATGCCGAGGATCTGATCGCGGGCTGGCTGCCGCTTTATAATCGCTCCGGATTGTTGTATGGCCATGTCACCTGGCATCGGGCGCTGCTGGCGCTGGAGAACGGCGACACCGACCGCGCGGGCGCGATCTATGCCGACGCCATCCAGCCGGACATCAATCCGGCCCCGCCGCTCAACGTCATGACCGACGGCGTCTCGCTGTTGTGGCGGCTGCACGCGTGCGGCCATCCGGTTGCGAAGGACACCTGGCTCGACCTCGCCGGCCACGCCGCGCGCTGGTTTCCCAAAGCCGGCAATTCGTTCGTCGATGTCCATATGGGCCTGCTGGCGGCGATGGCGGGTGACTGGTGCGCGCTGGAACGTCGCGTCGCCGAACTCGAGGCGCGGCGTGAGCAAGGCAAGCTTCCGGCGGGTCCGGTGGTGCCGGAACTCTGCCGCGCGGCGCGGGCGTTCGCCGAGGAGAATTATCGGACATGCGCTGATTTGCTGGCGCCGGTGTCCAGCGAGGTGGTGCGCATCGGCGGCAGCCACGCCCAGCGCGAAATGATCGAGGACATGCTGCTGCTGGCGCTGATGAAGGGCGGCGAGGCGGCAAAAGCGCGCGACCTGCTCGATCGGCGCCTGCATCGCCGCCCCTCGGCGCGCGACGCGCGCTGGCGAGCCGCGGCGGCGAGCCCATGAGTCGCCAATGACGGTGGGGCCCAGCCGGCGCGATGCGTTGCTGCGGACCGCGGCAATCGCTGCGGCGAGCGCGATGCCGGGCGCCCGCTTCGCCCGCGCCGCCGTCCCGCCTCACGCGCTATCCAATGCAAGTGAGATTGACGCGATATTGCAGGCGGCCGTCGATGCGGCCGAAGTGCCGGGCGTGGTGGCCATGGTCGCGACCGAACATAGCGTGATTTACCAGGGCGCATTCGGCCTCCGCGGCATGAATGCGACGCCGAAAATGTCGACGGATACCGTGTTTCGCATCGCCTCGATGATCAAGGTTCTGACATCGGTTGCGGCCATGCAGCTCGTCGAACGCGGCAAGCTTGGATTGGACGAGCCCGCGGCCAAAATCGACCCGACCCTCGGACTGGCCCAGGTTCTCGCCGGCTTCGATGCAAAGGGCGTCCCGCAGCTGCGTCCCCCACATAAGCCGATCACGCTGCGCGATCTGCTGACGCATACATCCGGCTTCAGCTATCCGCTGTGGGACGCCGACCTCATTCGTTATCTCAAACTCGCGCACGGCAATCCGGCGCTGCCGCGCATGCCGCTGATGTTCGATCCGGAGGCCAAATGGGCCTATGGCGGCAGTCTCGACCGCGTCGGACGGCTGGTCGAAATCGTCAGTGCAACAAACCTCGATCTCTATTTCCGCGAGCACATCATTGAGCCGCTAGGGATGAAAGACACCGGTTTCTCCGTCACCGAGGCGCAGCGCGCCCGCGAGGCCCATCTGCATATTCGTCAGGCGGATGGCACGCTGATTCCGCAGCCGGTCGAAAAGCCAAAAGTCCGGAAAGTGTTTTCGGGCGGCGGTGGCATCTATTCCACCGCGCCGGACTATCTGACGCTGCTGCGGGCGCTGCTGAACGGCGGAAGTTTTGCCGGAAAACACATCCTCCGCGCCGAGCAGGTTGCGGCGATGTCGGCAAACCAGATCGGCAACCTCGAAGCCGGCATCCTCAAGACGACCAATCCGAACCTGTCGAACGACGTCGATTTCTTTCCGGGGCTGCGGCTGCGATGGGGACTGGGACACATGATCAACCTCGATCCCGTGCCCAACGGCCGCAAGGCGGGCAGCCTGACATGGGCCGGTCTCTACAACACCTATTACTGGATCGACCCGGCCTCGCGCATCGCCGGCGTGATCATGATGCAAATATTGCCGTTTGCGGACGGCCGTGCCCTCAACCTCTATCGCCGCTTCGAGCGCGGCGTTTACCGCGCCCTGCAGCCGGCCTGAGTGCCGGCGGCGGGGATCGCCATCCGCGCTCCCTGTCTTGCGCCTACGCCGCGGCGGCGGAGGGTCCGGCCTGTTCGCCGGCGATGGCGCGGTCGATGGCGTCGATCAGGACCTGGGTGTCGATGAATTTCAGCCGCGCCCGCTCGGCCTTGTCGCGGTCGAACGGCGCGGCCAAGGTCTTGGCGAAGGCGTCGCGCTCCTCGGTCATGCGCTCGCGCGCCTTTTTCAGCGTCTCAAGTCGCTCGCTCATGTCGGTTTCGCTTTCTGTTGGTCGCGCGATTTTTGTTGGCGCAATACTGCCGTCTTGACGCGCGGGCCCGGCAAGTCAAGTTCGCCGTCGTGCGATATTCTCCGATAACAGTCCGATTCAATTATACAAATATAGTCGCAAAGCTGCGATAGCGTACGAGATCACCGCCCGCCATCTTCGATTTCGTGGTGAGTTTTTGGTGAGTTTTTCGGAAGCTCGCATGCCCGGATTGACAAAATCCGTTTCCAAATGCCGGTTTGTCCCTGCAAGCCGCCAGCAGCGGTGAGTCGATCAGGCTGCGCGGAGCATCTGCATGAAGTTCTCGATCTTGTGCCGGGCACGCGATCGGTCGGCATTCAGATTTGCTTCTATGCAAATCCCGGAGAAGAACACCGCAACCAGGTCGCAGACGACATCGACATCCATCCTGGGGTTTTCTGAAACGATGTTTGCCTTGAGAAGGCGCTTGAGTTTGGCGCGACTGTCGACGATCGCCTTGCGTGCTTCCGGCGGCAAGCCTGAGAGTTCACGCATCGAATTTACCGAGAAGCATCCTCTCTGATCGAGCGCGCAACCCGGCGCTTCCTCGAGGAATTTTTGGATGTTGTCCCAGCCGAGCGGCTCGGCAACCAGGAATGCGCCGCCGCTGCGGGTATCCAAATAGTATCTGAGGCAAGCCAGGAACAGCGCTTCCTTGCTCTCAAACTCCGAATAAAGGCCGGATTTGTTCACGCCGGTGGCGAGTTCGAGGTCTGGCAGCGTGGTGCGGGCGAACCCGTATTTCCAGAATACCGGCAACGCCTTCTGCAATACGCCCTCGCGGCTGAATTTTCGCGGTCGTCCCATGCCCCGCATATTGGGTTCTGGACTAAAAAGTTCAATACCCCCTTGAACGGTTCCTCCGATCGGCCACATATCGAACCAAACGGTTCATAATGGCTGATGCGGTGCCTGCCGATAGCGCGATCGGAGCGTTGAAATGTCGATCCATGCACTACGACTCGCGGCCAGCGACGCTGAGGCCGCTACAGGCCTTCCGACAATCGATGCCGATACGCCGGCCTTGACGGCAGCGATCCCCGCCGTCCGGTATGCGCCGCTCTACGCGCTGGCACTCGGCGCATTCGCGGTCGGAACCGAAGGTTTCATGATCGCCGCCATCCTTCCGAGGATCGCAGAGGATGTTTCCGTCAGCTTGCAGATGGCCGGACAACTCGTCACGATCTTCACGCTTGTCTACGCCGTCAGCTCCCCGGTCCTGACCGCCCTGACCGGCAGCGTCCATCGTCGCACGCTGCTTCTCGCGACCATGAGCCTGTTCGCGCTCGGCAATCTCATCGCCGCTTCCGCACCGGGCTATTGGTCGCTCGTGCTGGCGCGCATCCTGATCGCGCTCGCCGCCGGGCTCTATGGCCCCAACGCCAATGCGCTCGCCGGAACCCTGGTGCCCAAGGAGCGTAGAGGGCGCGCCCTGGCGATCGTCAATGGCGGCCTCAGCATTGCCGTCGCGCTCGGCGTCCCACTCGGGGCGTTGATCGGCAGTCACCTCGGATGGCGAATGACGTTCATCGGAGTGGCCGTCCTGGCGGCCGCTGCGCTCATTGGACTGCATCTCGGAATTCCCAGGCAGGCCGGGACCGGGCCGTCCGCGGCGACGCTGAGGGAACGCGTCGCCGTCATCGGCCAGCCGGCGGTTCTGCCGGCGTTGTTTGTGACGACGCTCTGGGGCGTCGGCGGATACACCGTCTACACCTATATCGCCCCGTTTCTTGCGACCGTCATCGATATCGAAGGGACGCAGATCGGATACGTACTTTTTTGCTGGGGCGCGTCGGCTTTCACAGGTCTTTTCCTCGGGGGAGTGATCAACGACAAGATCGGCGCGCGCCGGGCCATTATCATCGCATTGCCATTGATGGCGATGGCACTCGCGAGCCTGTCGGTTTCGGCTGCCTACGCCACGCCCGCAGGCGCGCTGCTGCCCGTCATCGCCGCGGTGGCCGTCTGGGGCATCACAGCCTGGGGATTTTTCCCACCGCAGCAAGCACGCTTGATCGGCATCGCCGGCCTGAAGAACGCCCCGATCATCCTCTCCCTCAACGGCTCCTTCATGTATCTCGGCTTCTCGCTCGGCGCGGCGCTCGGCTCGGTCACCCTGGCGTTGAGGGGTGTCGCCGCCCTCGGCTGGGTTGGCGCAACCTGCGTCGTCGCGTCCCTCCTGCTTTTTCTCTTCACCGATCTACGCGCTCGCGCGCCCAAACCGCAAGGAGACTGACATGACCAAGACCACGCCCGAACAGAACAAGGCCATCGTCCTCGAAGCCTTCGACACACTATTCAACAGGCGCGACTACGCCGCCGCCGAGCGATTCTGGTCCGATCGCTACATCCAGCACAGCGCCCACATCGCGCCGGGCCGCGCGGGACTGTTCGACCTCATTCGCGCGCTGCCGGAGACGCTGCGCTACGAGAACCAATTGATCGTGGCCGAAGGTGACTACGTCATCACCCACGGCCGTTTCTCCGGCAACGGCCGTTCGGCCGCCTGGATCGCCGCCGACGTCATCCGCTTCGAAGACGGCAAGCTCGCCGAACACTGGGACGTCCTCCAGGACGAGGCGACGCGAGTCGAATCCGTGAGCGGCCTGCCGATGTTCGGCGACCGCTTTCCCGCCTGATCGCTTGATCGCTCACCCACCAAAGGACACGACCCATGAAACTCTCAGGTAACACCATCTTCATCACCGGCGGCGGATCGGGTATCGGCCGCGGTCTGGCCGAGGCCCTGCACAAACTCGGCAACAAGGTCATCATCGCGGGTCGTCGGCGCACCCATCTCGACGCGGTGATCGCCGCCAACCCCGGTATCGAAGCGGTTGAGCTCGATATCACCGATCCGGCAAGCATCCACCGGGTGGCGGCGAAGTTGATCGCCGAGCATCCCGACCTCAACGTCCTCATCAATAACGCCGGCATCATGCAACCCGACATATCGGCCGGCAAGATCGACGATGCGCAGATGGTCGCCACGATCACGACAAATCTGATGGGGCCGATCCGCATGACGTCGGCGCTGATCGAGCATCTCAAGGGGAAGGGTGACGCCGTCGTAGCCTATACCAGCTCCGTTCTCGGGTTCGTGCCGCTGGCAGCTACGTCGGTCTATTCGTCGACCAAGGCGGCGGTCCATTCCTACATCCTCTCGCAACGCTTCATGCTGCGCGACACCGGCGTTCGCGTGCTCGAGATCGCGCCGCCCTGGGTGCGCACCGAACTCATGAACAGCCAGGAGGCCGAACAGGCGATGCCGCTCGAACAGTTCATTGCAGAAACCGTCGCAGCGCTCGGGACCGACGCTGACGAGGTCCTG
>DATNMT010000300.1:0-4669 GCA_035602495.1 Bradyrhizobium sp. | reverse complement strand
GCCACGAAGCTAAACAATTGTTCCTTCCACGCATCGCGGGAAGTTAGCGGCAATGACCCGCGGAGAATCAACTCAACGAGAAGATCGCTTCCGTAGAGAACGCGAGCGACGGGCACCATTCGCCCGTCGCCGAAATGGCTCAACCCTTTCACCACATGTGGGGATAGTCACCGCGTGTGGGGATAATCGGCGGATCAGCGTGACTTCCAGCGTCCCGTCGCATCGACGGGACGCTGGAGGGTAGCCGGACGGGATGATCCCGCTTTCGGTCTTGCCGCTAACCAAACGTCGTGCCGCGGCCGGGCAGCCGCAATAACCAAGGGAAGCTCTTCGCTCACCAGGCGCGGTGCCGGCTACAGCCGCTGAACGGCATAAGCACGCGACGCCTCACACCTCGACCACGCGCTCGATGTGAACGCGGCGGCAGTCCATCTCATATTCCAGATCGACCACCGGCGGGCGGTTGAAGTGCCAGGTCAGGCCCTGCCGCAGCACGCCACGCCTGCCGAGTTCGCTCTCGAGAAACGGAAACACGTCGCGAATGGTATAGAGCTGCACCGCCGTGGTCTGCCGCCAGTTCCCGGAAAATGCGCTCATGCGCCGCTCCATCTCGTCCAGCACGAAACTGGCCTTCTCCAGCATGGCTTGCGGGCCGGTGTCGCCGAGGCGAACCGTGTGATCGCGATAATTGGCCTTGCCCTCGACCGCCTCGCCGCTGCCGGACACCACGAACGACGGCGGCGCGCTGGGCGCCGCGGTCGCAAACGAGAACGCGTAAAAACCCGGCTCCGGCGGCGGGTCGAGTTTCGGGCAGACATTGCTGCGCGCCACCGGATTGATGCCATCCTTCATCACGCCCCATTCGATCAGCGTCTTGATATAGATTTCGTTGAAGGCTTTGAAACCGTCTTCGGTGAACGGCGCGGGCGAGCGCAGTTCGCAGGCGCCAAACGCCGTCAGCGGCCGGCCGGCCGCCGTGATGATCTCGGCGATCTTCGCAAAACCCTGTTTCAGCGGGACCACGCCGGCAAACCGCACGCGCTCGATGGTGAAACCGGGCAGCGCGCCGATGCCGCAGGAATACTGGCTGACACCCGGCATGAAGCGGTAGCCGCTGTTGGCAGCCTCGATGGTTTCGATCATGGATGCTCCTGATTTCTTCGGCCACATGTTTTCCGCTTCAGGTTCCGACCCGAAGCGAGGCACGTTGTTTGCGAAGAAAGGCGATTACCGAGAGCGCGGTGATGCGGCCGGTCTTTGGATTTTCCGACGGGATGTTCTCGATCGACATCGAAAAGCGCGCGGCATCGGATTCCACCTCGATGCGATGAATGTTGCGCGTCGCGGTCGGATCGGCCCAGATCTCGAGCCTGGTCCGGTCGGGGCCGATGCCGGCCAGCGACAGCGCCACCGCGACATTCAGATTGGCCGGGAATCCCTTGGCCGCCTCGCGCGCGGTGCCCTCGAAGATCCGCAGCGGTTCGGTGATCCGCTCGATATCGATGTTGTTCTCGACGATATAGGGTGCGCCGGCGAGCCCCGAAATCGGCTTTCGCGTCACCATGCGGACCGAATGGATGGTGCCGACCGCCGCCGCGGTCACGGCATCCAGCCCAATCAGGGCGCCCGTCGGCACCACGATCTGACCGCCGTGTTGTTTGGCAAGTGCGATCAGGTCCTCATGGTCGAGCAGAGCGCCGGCGCTGAGAACGACAGCCGTCTTTCCCGTTGTCACGAACGGTTCGACGATCGACCTGATGAGTTTGCCCGGCGCACATTCGATGACGATATCGGCGACGTCGCAAAGCGCGCCGATCGGCAGGACCGCGGGCTTTACTGTCAGGCCCGCAAGCCAGCTGCAGTGCTTGTCCGGATTTTGCGCCGACACCGCGGCCAAGGCCAATCCTTCTATTCCCCGGTCGAGCGCCTCCGCCACCTTCTTGCCAATGGGTCCCAGCCCGGCAATGGCCACCCGCAGGTCGGTTCGTGAGCTCTTGAATGAATCTGTCATTGACGGGCTGCTATCCTCCGGCGAGCGCGACGGTTTTTGTCAGTTGCATCTTAGCCAGCAAATCCCGCGAGTGGAACCGCGCATAATTCATTTGTGTACCAACAAATAATCCGGCTTGATCCGCAAATACGGCCGGGCTCAAAGTTGCGGTCGAGAATTGAATGGAAGGGATGACTCCATGGCCCATGATGAACCCCAGGCAGGCGGCCCCACCAAGCTCGTGATCCGCAACATCGGGCTGATGCTCTCGGGCGCCATGGAGAAGCCGATCCTGGATGCTGACACGATCGCCGCCGTGAACGGCAAGATCACCGCCATCGGACGGGCCAAGGACATCGATGCCGAGGGCGCCACCACCATCATCGACGCCAACGGCACCACCGTCGCGCCGGGCCTGATCGACAGCCATGTGCATCCCGTCGCCGGCGACTGGACGCCGCGGCAAAACCAGATCGGCTGGATCGACAGCTATCTGCACGGCGGCGTCACCACCATGATTTCGGCCGGCGAGGTGCATACGCCCGGCCGCCCGCGCGACGTCGTCGGCCTGAAGGCGATGGCGATCTTTGCGCAGCGCGCGTTCTGGACGCTGCGCCCGGGCGGCGTCAAGGTTCACGCCGGCGCGCCGGTGATCGAGAGCGAAATGGTCGAGGAGGATTTCAGGGAGCTGGCCGCGGCGGGTGTGAAACTGCTCGGCGAGGTCGGCCTCGGCGGCGTCAAGGACGGCCCGACCGCGCGCCGGATGGTGGGCTGGGCGCGCAAATACGGCATCCAGAGCACGATCCACACCGGCGGCCCCTCGATTCCCGGCTCCGGCCTGATCGACAAGGACGTGGTGCTGGAGGCCGACACCGACGTGGTCGGCCACATCAATGGCGGCCACACCGCCCTGCCCGACGACCAGATCCGCTGCATCTGCGAGGGCTGCAAACGCGGCCTTGAGCTGGTGCACAACGGCAATGAGCGCTCGGCGCTTTATACTTTGCGGATCGCGCGCGAGATGGGCGACCTTTCCCGCGTCATCCTCGGCACCGATGCGCCGGCCGGCTCCGGCGTGCAGCCGCTCGGCATCCTGCGCATGGTGTCGCTGTTGTCATCGCTCGGCGAGGTGCCCGCCGAGATCGCGTTCTGCTTTGCCACCGGCAATACCGCCAGAATGCGCGCGCTGGACTGCGGCCTCATCGAGGTCGGCCGCTCCGCCGACTTCGTCATCATGGACCGGGCGCAGCATTCGCCCGGGAAGACCATCCTCGACAGCGTGCGGCTCGGCGATCTGCCGGGCATCGGCATGACCATCATCGACGGCATCGTCCGCACCCAGCGCAGCCGCAACACGCCGCCGGCGACGAAGGTGCCTGTCATCGTCGGACATTAGCTCGGCGGAACTAGCGCAGCTTGCCGAGCAACGCCAGCAGTGTCTCGCGCTCCCTTGCGTCCAGCGGCGCCAGCGTTTCCCGGGTGATCAGAAGCGCGTTCGGCACCGCCTTTTCGGCGAGTTGCTGACCGGCGCGCGTCAGGCTGACCAGGAGGCGGCGGCCGTCTTCGGGATCGGGGCTGGTCTCGGTCAGGCCGCGCGCGGTGAGCCGGTCGATCACGCCCTTGATGGTGGCGACATCCATCGCCGTCAGCCGCCCAAGCTGGTTCTGCGAACACGGCCCGGTCTCGGCGAGCTTTGCCAGCGCCGCCCATTGTGTCGGCGTCAGGTTGATGCCGATTTCGCGGGCAAAGATCGTGGCGTGGCGCTGCCACACCTGACGCAGGATGAAGCCGATCTGCTCCTCGAGCACGTAAGCCGGCCGCGACGGTTTCACGCTTCGTCTGGCCGAAACAGTTCTGGTCATTGGCGCTCCCCGCCCCTCGTATTCACAGCGCCAGATGCGCGTCCCGGATATCCGGACGCGCGTCAAGCTCGCTCATGGTGCCGGCAAAGCAGATGCGACCGCGCTCGATGATGTAGGCGCGGTCGCAGATCAACCGCGCGAAATGCAGATTCTGCTCGGACACGATCATGCTGACGCCTTGCTGCTTCATGGTCAGGATCGCATCCACCATCTGCTCGACGATCCTGGGCGCCAGTCCCTCCGACGGCTCGTCGAGCAGCACCAGCGACGGGTTGCCCATCAACGTCCGGGCAATCGTCAGCATCTGCTGTTCGCCGCCGCTCATCCGCCCGCCGGCGCGGCCGCGCATTTCAGCCAGATTTGGAAACAGCGAAAACAGTTTTTCGCGCGTCCAGTGCGGCGCGTTCGGCCGCATTGGCTGACGGCCGACTTCCAGGTTTTCATCGACCGTCAGGTCGGTGAAGATGCGCCGTTCCTCCGGCACATAGCCTAGCCCGCCGCGGACGATCGCATGCGTCGGCTCCGCCGACACATCCCTGCCCTCGAACACGATGCGCCCGGTCCGCTGCTCGACCAGGCCGACGATGGAGCGGAAGGTGGTGGATTTGCCGGCGCCATTGCGCCCGAGCAGCGCCACCACCTCGCCATCGCCGACTTCCAGCGCGATGTCGAACAGGATATGCGCGGGGCCGTAATGGCTGTTGAGCCCCTCGACCGAGAGCTTCATGAGGGCGCCCCCTCACGATGTCGGGCGTCGTAAACCAGTCCCTCGCCGAGATAGATGGCGCGCACCTCGGGGTTACGCCGGACTTCTTCG
>DATNMT010000337.1:0-27054 GCA_035602495.1 Bradyrhizobium sp. | reverse complement strand
CCTGGCGCCGTTCCGCTTCAATTGGCGGGAGAAGGTCTTCATCGCCTGGACCGGACTGCGCGGCGCGGTCGCGATCTTCCTGGCCTCGATCCCGATGCTGGTCGGGCTCTCCAAAGCCTATCTCTATTTCGACGTCGCCTTTGTCGTCGTCATCATCTCGCTATTGCTGCAGGGCTGGACGCTGGCGGCGGCGGCGCGGCGGCTGCATGTGGCGCTGCCGCGGGCCGATCGCGGGCCACGACGGGTCGAGCTAGATCTGCCCGGCCAGCTCGAACAGCAACTGGTCGGCTATTCCGTGCGCCCGAAGAGCCTGTTCTTCCGCCGCGGTCTCGTCCCGTCATGGTCGAAGCCGACGCTGGTGATTCGCGATCAGCGTATTCTCTCTCCCGCCGAGGCTGATCCGATTGCACCCGGCGATTACATCTATCTGCTGGCGCCGCCGGAAAAGGCGGAGGCGCTGGATCGATTCTTTGTCGACATGCAGCCGAGCTCGGCGCCCGATCCGCATCTGCTCGGTGATTTCGTCGTCTCTGGCGAGATCACGCTCGGCGACATCGCCAACGCCTACGCCATCGCCACCGCCCCCGAATTCGCCGGTCTTACCCTCGCCGATTATTTCGACGTCCATCTCGATCACGCGCCAAAGGAAGGCGCGACCCTCGAACTCGATTCCATCGTGCTGGTGGCGCGCAGCATCTCCGGCGGCCGGGTCAATGTGGTCGGTCTTCGCCTGCCTGAGGAGGAAGAAGAGGCCGTGCCCCTGACGCGGCTGGCTTCGTTCAAGCGCAAGCTGTCGGAGCTGTGGGAGCAGGTCGCTGGGATCTAGGCTCTCATCGCTTTGTTGCCAGCAAGCGGCCAACAAATGGCCGCGCGCTGCTCAGGATTTGCGCAGCTTCGTGATCTCCCATCTGGAACGCCTCGCGGCGGCAAAGGTTCTTGGCAATGTTGCGCCGGTGCGCGTGACACCAAATGGAACTGGCTTGATCAGGAGTAACCTATGCGAAAATACATTTTGCCCGTTGCCGCGGCCGTAGCACTCGGAATGGCAACGCCGGCGATGGCCTATGACACCGGTGGTCTGATGTCGATGCAGGCGGCCATTGATGTAGCGGCCGATCTGGGCCTGGTATCGGTTTCCCATACCAATTTTCTCGGCGATGAATGGGAGATCGAGGGCAGGGATACCCAGGGCCGCTATATGGAGGTCTATGTCGACGCCGCCACAGGTGATGTACGCGGCGTCAACAGGTAATCGCTATCCTCGCCTCTACCTGATGAACCCGGCGATCCTCGGCAGCGTCAGGCTGATCTCGGGGATGCAGATGATCAGCAAAAGCCAAGCAAACGGGGCCAGCATGTTCGGCACCTAGGTGCGGAAATGCTGGCCGACGCCATTTGAAGGATTGCTTGTGACAGCGCGGTCCCGGTGGAGACGGTCTTAACTTGCTGTCGTCCCTGAGTTGAGGTGTGTGTGCAGTGCACGCAGCATTGCAAGCTGTCATGTCCCTCGGTTATCCTGTCGATCCCACAAAACAATAATCAGGGAGGACAGAATGATGCGTCATCGACTCTATCTCGTCGGCGCGGCCACGGGTCTGTTTGCGGCTGTCGCGATTGCCAGTTCGCCTGCGATGGCGACGCCGTGTACCAATCTCCAATCCTTGCAACTGCAGCACACGACGATCAATTCGGCGACGGACAACACCAGCGGGACCTTCGTCGCCCCCGGTTCGGCACCGATCACCGGCCTTCCGGCCTTCTGCCGGGTCACCGCGACCCTGACCCCCAGTTCGGATTCCACTATCAAGATCGAGGTCTGGCTGCCCGAAACCACATGGAACGGCAGGTTCCTCGGCACCGGCGGCGGCGGCTTCCAGGGCGTGATCACCTACACCGAACTCGCCGCCGGCATCAGGGCCGGCTTTGCCGCGACCAATAGCGATCTCGGCACCGGAAGTTCCGGATGCAGCCCGCTCTATTGCGGTTCAGACGGCAACATGGGCAATCCCTTTGCGATCGCGTTTGGCGATCCGGCAGCGCCGTCGACCGGCCTGTTCGGGCATCCCGAGCGGATCAAGGATTTCGGTTACCGGGCGATCCACCTGATGACCGTGCGGGGCAAGGAGATCGCCAACGCGTTCTATGCGCAGAACGCGCATAAGGCCTATTTCGCCGGATGCTCAACCGGCGGCCAGAACGCCCTGATGGAGGCGCAGCGTTTCCCGAACGACTACGATGGGATCCTGGCGGGCGCGGCAGCGTTCAACCGCACGCACCTGCACATGGCGGGGCTTGCGGGGTGGCAGGACACCCACGCGAGCCCGGGCCGGTTCATCCAGCCCGGCCAGATGACGCTGATCAACCAGGCTGTGCTCAAGCAGTGCGTCGGCAAGGACGGCGGCGCCGGCACCGACCAGTTCCTGACCGATCCGCGGGACTGTCAGTTCGATCCCAAGGCGCTCTTGTGCACCGGCGGCACGCTGCCCCCGGCATGCCTGACCTCCGAACAGGTCACGACCATCCAGAAATACTACGCCGGCACGATCGACCCGGTGAACGGGCAGGTCATCAATCCCGGCGCCGAACGCGGCAACGAGACCGACGACATTTTGGCGCTCGGCCTGGCGTTCCAGGAGCGACTGCCCGAACCGGCGTTCGACGGACTGTTCTACTGGGTGTTCGGGCCGAGCTTCGGCTATCCGACAGGCGCGGTCAATTTCGCCAATTTCGACTTCCACCACGCCGTCGACACCGTCGATGACCAGCTTGCCGCGGTGCTGAATGCGAACAGCACCGATCTCGGCGAGTTCCGCGAGCATGGCGGCAAGCTCCTGATGTATCACGGCTGGGCCGACCCGCTGATCCCGTCGCAGAGCAGCATCAACTACTTCAACGCGCTGGTGGGCAACGACGGAGGTGGGTTCCAGCAGGCGAGCTTCGCCGATGGCAGCCCGGCGCTGCAGCGGACCCAGAGCTACGCCCGGCTGTTCATGGTGCCCGGGATGTACCACTGCTCCGGCGGGCCCGGCCCCAACACGTTCGATGCGCTGACACCGCTCGTCAAATGGGTCGAGGCTGGCGTACCGCCGCAGACGATCGTCGCCACCAAGTTCGTCGGCGATATGCCGCCCGCGGTCGAGATGACCCGGCCGCTCTGCGTCTATCCCAAGGTCGCGAAGTACAACGGCAGCGGCAGCACCAGCATGGCGGCGAATTTTACCTGCGTCGCTGACGAGCAGGACTTCAACCAGACGCCGGCGCCCAAATACGGGCCGTGAAACCTGCGGCGCCGGCGAGCCGCGGGCTCGCCGGCGTCGTGTTTTTGCTTCCGGACATTGCGCGGTTGCTGACGTCAGGTCCGCGATGGGCTCGATGGCGGATAGTCGGCAGCGCTGTTGCGCTGTCTTGAGAATTCACCGCTGCAGCCGCGCCAGCAGGCTGGAAGTGTCCCAGCGCTTGCCGCCGATCTTCTCGACCTCGGCATAGAAGGCATCGACCAGCGCGGTGACCGGCAGGCTCGCGCCGTTGCGGCGGGATTCGGCGATGCAGAGCGACAGGTCCTTGCGCATCCATTCCACCGCGAAGCCAAAATCGTACTTGCCCTCGTTCATGGTCTTGTAGCGGTTCTCCATCTGCCAGGACTGCGCCGCGCCCTTCGAAATCGTCTCGATCACCGATGGGACATCGAGGCCGGCTTTCTTGGCGAAATGAATGCCCTCGGAAAGGCCCTCGACCAGGCCGGCGATGCAGATCTGGTTGACCATTTTCGTCAGCTGACCCGAGCCCGCGGGTCCCAGCCGTTTGCACATCCGCGCATAGGCCGCGATAACAGGCTCGGCGCCGGCATAGGCGTCCTCGCTGCCGCCGCACATCACGGTCAAGACGCCGTTTTCGGCGCCGGCCTGGCCGCCGGACACCGGGGCGTCGACGAATTTGAAGCCGCGTTTGGTGGCCTCTGCGTCGAGGTCGCGGGCGATCTCGGCTGACGCGGTGGTGTGATCGACGAAGGTCGCGCCTTTTTTCATGCCGGAGAAGCCACCGTCCGCGCCGAGCGTGACGGCGCGCAGATCGTTGTCGTTGCCGACGCAGCACATCACAAAATCCTGGCCCTCGGCGGCGGCCTTCGGCGTCGGTGCGCTCTTGCCGCCGAACTTCTCGACCCAGGCCTGCGCCTTGGCCGGGGTCCGGTTGTACACCGTGACCTCGTGGCCCCCCTTTTTCACCAGATGTCCTGCCATGGGGAAACCCATCACGCCGAGACCGAGAAAAGCGACTTTAGCCATGTGTGCAAACCTTGGGGTTTTGCCGGCTTTGGGCTAGCCGGACCGTGTTCTGGAGAGGGCGGTCAAGCTGTCTCGATCCCCGAAACAGGTTCCGCTTGGGAGGTGGAACGGGCACCATAAACCCTGGCCCGCGAAGGGCAACGCCTCCGTTTGGCGTGCGGGCCGGGTTTTGTGCTAGGATCGGCGCATCGACGAGCTGGATAGCAATAAACCTGGACATCAATAAAAAAGGGAGTGACATCACATGAGCGTCAGCGTTGGCGTGCTCGACCATTTCAACATCCGGACCCGTAATCTTGCCGATACAGTCCGGTTCTACGAGGGCGTGCTGGGCCTGGAGAAGGGCCCCCGGCCGAACTTCGCTTTCCCCGGAGCATGGATGTATTCGGAAGGCAAGGCGGTGGTGCACCTGGTCGATATTTCCAGGACCGAGGAGCCGCAAAAACCCGATTCCGGCGTGGTCCATCACGTCGCCTTCGCCAGCCGGGGCTTTGACGGCATGAAGAAACGGCTGGAGTCCGGCGGGTTCGAATACGACTCGCGGCAGGTGCCGGGCGGCGATCTCTGGCAGATCTTCGTCAATGACCCCAATGGCGTCATGATCGAACTCAACTACGAGGCCGCCAAGGAGAATGGCGTTGCGGCGCCCAAGGAGCGGGCGGATGACGTCGGAGTGAGGTAGCCTTTTGAGCTGCAACGCTCTATGGGTCGCATCCGTAATGTATCAGGAGATGCGCTTTGAGCGTTACGCAGCAACAGGTTCTCGATGCCCTGGCCAGGGTGGCGTCGCCGCGCGGCGCCGCCCTGACGGAGGCCGGTGTTCTGTCGGCGATATCGGTCACTGACGGCAAGGTGTTCTTCTCGATCAATGTCGATGCCGCCGAGGCGCGGGCCTGGGAAAGCGTGCGCGCGCAGGCCGAATCCGCCGTGCGCGCCATTCCCGGCGTCACCGTCGCCATGATCGCGCTCACCGCCGAACGCAAGGCCGGCGGTGCAGCGCCACCGCCACCGCCGCCGCACCGCCATGCGCACGGCGTGCAGCCGGCCGCCTCGCACCGGCCGCCGCAAAGCCCGGCCTCGCCGATGTCGAAGCAGGCGGAAATTCCCGGCATCGCCGCCGTCATTGCGGTCGCCTCCGGCAAGGGCGGCGTCGGTAAATCGACCACCGCGCTCAATCTGGCGTTGGGCCTGCGCGATCTCGGTCTGCGCATCGGCCTGCTCGATGCCGATATCTACGGGCCGTCGGTGCCGCGACTGACCGGCATCCGCGAGAAGCCGGAGCTCAACGACGAAAAGAAAATGATTCCGATCAGGCGTTTCGGGCTTGCGATCATGTCGATCGGCTTCCTGGTCGAGGAGGACACCGCGATGATCTGGCGCGGGCCGATGGTGATGTCGGCGATCACCCAGATGCTGCGCGACGTCGCCTGGGGCACGCTCGATATTCTCGTGGTCGACATGCCGCCCGGCACCGGCGACGCGCAGCTGACGCTGGCGCAGAACGTGCCGCTCAAGGGTGCGGTGATCATTTCGACGCCGCAGGACCTTTCCCTGATCGACGCGCGGCGGGGACTGGCGATGTTCAAGAAGGTCAACGTGCCGGTGCTCGGCATCGTCGAGAACATGAGCTATTTCCAGTGCCCGCATTGCGGCACCAAATCCGACATCTTCGGCCACGGCGGCGCGCGGCACGAGGCCGAGCGTCTCGCGGTGCCGTTTCTCGGCGAGATTCCGCTGCACATGTCGATCCGCGTCACCTCCGATTCCGGCACGCCGGTGGTGGAAAGCGAGCCCGACGGACCGCATGCGGCGATCTACCGGGCGATCGGCGCCAAGGTCCGCGATCAGCTGCAGGGCGTGATCGCCGCGGCCTAGCAGCGCCTCATCCGGGCCTCGAGAACCCGGCATGCGACTTTCGTTTAAACAGTGCTGTCATGCCTTCGTCGCGTATTCCGGGGCCGACCTTCCGTGTTAAAGACCGCCCGCGAGAAGCGCCTTCGGTTGAGGCGGACACTGCTTCGCCGTGAGAAATGCCGCAGCAATTGCAGCAAACGCCCCAACAAGGAGATGCCTTAAGATGAAGCGTCGTGATTTTTTGAAGGTTTCGGCAACGGGTGCCGCGGTAGCCGCGGTGGCCTCGCCGGCGATCGCGCAATCCTCGCCCGAGATCAAATGGCGCATGACGTCGAGCTTCCCGAAGTCGCTGGATACGATCTACGGCGGCGCTCCGGAGGTTGCGAAATACGTCGCCGAAATGACCGACAACAAGTTTCAGATCCAGGTGTTTGGGGCGGGCGAGATCGTTCCGGGTCTGCAGGCGCTGGACGCGACCTCCAACGGTACCGTCGATTCGTGCCACACCGCGATGTATTACTATGTCGGCAAGGATCCGACGTTTGCGATCTACGCTTCGGTGCCGTTCGGCCTCAATGCGCGCATGCAGAACTCCTGGTGGTATCAGGGCGGCGGCGAGGAGCTCGGCAACGAGTTCTTCAAGAAATTCGGCGTGATCGGATTTCACGCCGGCAATACCGGCACCCAGATGGGCGGCTGGTTCCGCAAGGAGATCAAGACGGTTGCCGATCTCTCCGGCCTGAAATTCCGCATCGGCGGAATTGCCGGCCAGGTGCTGCAGAAGGTCGGCGTCATCCCGCAGCAGCTCGCCGGCGGCGATATCTACCCCGCGCTCGAAAAGGGGACGATCGATGCGGCCGAGTGGGTCGGGCCCTATGACGACGAGAAGCTCGGTTTTCAGAAGGTCGCCAAATATTACTATTATCCGGGCTTCTGGGAGGGCGGCACGGCGGCCCATGCCCTGGTCAACCTGGAGAAGTGGAATTCGCTGCCGAAGAACTATCAGGCGATTTTCGCAAACGCCTGCGCGCACGCCAACAGCTGGATGGCCGCGCGCTACGACATGCAGAACCCGACCGCCTTGAAACGGCTGGTGGCGGGCGGCACGCAGCTTCGTCCCTTCACCAACGAAGTGCTGGAAGCCTGCCTGAAGGCGACCAATGAATTGTGGGGGGAAATCTCCGCCAAGAACGCCGACTTCAAGAAGTCGATCGACGCGATGCAGGCCTATCGCTCCGATCAGTATCTGTGGTGGCAGGTTGCGGAATACACCTTCGACAGCTTCATGATCCGCTCGCGCACCCGCGGGTGATCTCGAAGCGTTCAGCCTACGCCTTAAGTCGTAGAGCAAGAGCCCGACCTCCGCAGGAGGCCGGGCTTTTTGCGCTGCGGCGGTTCAGTTCGGTATGGAAATCCCGGACCGGATGTTCCATGCTGAGGAAAAGCCTCGAAAAGAAGGCTGCCCGACACATCACATCATCCAGGGGAGGGAACTCTATGAAACGTCGTGACTTCATCAAGGTCACCGGAGTAGGCGCCGCGGCCGCAACGATTGCCGCGCCGGCGATCGCGCAATCTGCGCCGGAAATTAAATGGCGAATGACGGCGAGCTGGCCGAAATCGCTCGATACGCTTTACGGCGCCGCCGAGGTAATGTGCAAGGCGGTTGCCGAAGCGACCGACAACAAATTCCAGATCCAGCTGTTTGCCGCCGGCGAGATTGTTCCCGGCCTGCAGGTGCTCGATGCCGTGCAGAATGGCACCGTCGAGATGGGCCACACCGCTTCATATTATTACTTCGGCAAGGACCCGACTTTCGCTTTCGGCACCTCGGTCGCCTTCGGGCCGAACCAGCGGGTCAATCAGGGATGGTACCTGCTTGGCGGCGGCAAGGAAGTGCTCAACGAGTTCTACGCGAAGTACAATGTCAGGACCATCCTTGCCGGCAACACCGGCTGCCAGATGGGCGGCTGGTTCCGCAAGGAGATCAATACCGTCGCCGATCTCAACGGCCTGAAATTTCGCATCGGCGGTTTTCCCGGCACCGTGTTGCAGAAATTCGGGGCGATCCCGCAGCAGATTGCCGGCGGCGACATCTATCCCGCGCTGGAAAAGGGCACCATCGATGCGGCCGAGTGGGTTGGTCCCTATGATGACGAGAAGCTCGGCTTCTACAAGATCGCGCCGCACTATTACTATCCCGGCTGGTGGGAAGGCGGCCCGATCCTCCTGGCCTGGACCAACCTCGACAAATGGAATTCGCTTCCGAAGCAGTATCAGGCGGTGCTCGAGCAGGCTGGCGCCATTTCCAACCAGTGGATGATGGCCAAATACGACCAGCAAAATCCCGCGGCGCTGAAGCGGCTGCTTGCCAACGGCGTCAAGCTGCACGCGTTCTCGCCGGAAATCATGGAGGCCTGCTACAAGGCGGCAAAGGAGCTGCACGCCGACATCGCGTCGAAGAACGCCAGCTTCAAGAAGGTCTATGATTCGCTGACCGACTACAGCAACAACACTTACCAGTGGTTCCAGGTCGCCGAGCTGGGCTATGATTCATTCATGGTACGCCACGCGCACGCCTGACCGTCGCAGCCAAAACGAAAGCGGCCCCGGAGCCTGGCTCCGGGGCCGTTTTGTTTTTTGCGCGGTCAATTCTTTGGCGCGTCGAAATTGAGCGGCGGCAATTCGATCTGCGGAATATCGATCTGGATCTTGTTCAGATCCACATTCACCGGCTTGTCGAGCAGCGCGGTGACCGTGATCGGGAAGGCGATCACCAGCACCACCATGATCATCTGCAGCCCGACCCAGGGCAGGGCGCCCCAGTAGATGTCGGAGCTCTTGACTTCCTTGGGCGCCACGCCGCGCAGGTAGAACAGCGCGAAACCGAACGGCGGATGCATGAACGAGGTCTGCATGTTGACGCAGAGCATGACGCCGAACCAGATCAGCGCGTAGTCGGGACCGACCACCGGCGCCAGCATTTTCTGCGCGATCGGCGCGATCATCGGCAGGATGATGAAGGCGATCTCGAAGAAGTCGAGGAAGAAGGCCAGGAAGAAGATGAACAGGTTGATGAAGATCAAAAAGCCCCAGACCCCGCCGGGCAGCGACGTCAGCATGTTCTCCAGCCAGACGCCGCCCGAAACGCCCAAAAACACCACCGAGAAGCAGCTCGAGCCGATCAGGATGAACACCACCATGGTGGTGATGCGCATGGTCGTCTCATAGCCCTGCTTGATCAGATTCCGCAGTTCGGGAATCCGCACCGCTTCAAGACAAATCCAGACCACCGCAAAATAGGTGACGGCAAAGGCGAGTTTGAAGATGAGGTTTTCAGTGAGGAAAATTCCGATCATGGTGCCGATGCCGGCGGCGATCACCCCGATGATCAGCAGCTTGCGGCCGGTCGTAGAGAAGTCCTTGTGATGCATGGCGGCGAGCACGATGGCGCCGATCGCACCCATCGCGCCGGCCTCCGTCGGTGTCGCCAGACCGAGCATCATGGTGCCGAGCACGACGAAGATCAGGACCGCGGAGGGAATGATGCCGAGCAGGCATTTTTTCCACAACGCCCAGCCGGTCAGTGTGCGCGCCTCTATCGGCACCGGCGGGACATGATCCGGTTTGAAGATGCCGAGCAGGAAGGTATAGCCGGCGAACAGCGCGATCTGGAACACCGAGGGTCCCCAGGCGCCAAGGTACATGTCGCCGACCGACTTGCCCAACTGGTCGGCCAGCACGATCAGCACCAGCGACGGCGGCACCAGCTGCGTGATCGTGCCGGATGCCGCCAGCACGCCGGTGATGTAGCGAATGTTGTAGCCGTAGCGCATCATCACCGGCATCGAGATCAGGGCCATGGCGATGACCTGCGCCGCCACCGTGCCGGTGATGGCGCCAAGAATGAAGCCGACGATGATGACGGAGTAACCGAGGCCGCCCCGGATTGGTCCGAATAGCTGGCCCATCGAATCCAGCATGTCTTCCGCGAGACCGCAGCGTTCGAGGATCGTACCCATGAAGGTGAAAAACGGAATCGCCAGCAACAGCTCGTTGGAAAGCACGCTGCCGAACACGCGGCCCGGGATCGCCTGCAGGAAGTTGAGGTCGAAGAAGCCCTGGCTGATCGCCAGGAAACCGAACGATATGCCGACCGCGGCGAGCGTGAAGGCGACCGGGAAACCGATCAGCATCGCCAGCACCAGGCCACTGAACATCAGCGGCGGCATCGTCTCGAGCGTAATCATTGCGTCGGCCTCTCGTACTTCGCATCGATCGTGATCTCGCCCTGAAGTGCCGCGATGCGCTTGATGACCTCCGACACGCCCTGCAGCGCCAGCATGACGAAACCGGCCGGGATGACGAACTTGATCGGCCAGCGCATCAGGCCGCCGGCATTGCCCGAATATTCATTGACCTCGTAGGCCTGATAGAAGAACGGCCACGACAGATAGGCGAGCAGCAGACAGGCCGGGATCAGGAAGAACAGCGTTCCGATCAGATCGAGCCAGATCTGGCCGCGCTCGGTCAGGAACAAATAGAAGATCTCGACCCGGACATGCTCGTTGCGCTTGAGCGTGTAGGCCGCGCCGAACATCACCAGGATGGCGAACATGTACCACTGCAGCTCGAGCCACCCGTTCGAACTGTAGCCGAAGGCATAGCGGATCATGGCATTGGCCGCGCTCAGCACGCAGGCTGCCAGCACGAGAAAATTGCAGATATAGCCGATCTTTTCGTTGATCTTGTCGATCGCTTCGCTGACCGCCAGAAATGGACGCATCGTGTTCTCCCTCGGCAGTCGCCATCAAGCTGCGCTGATCGTTTCGGCAAGCGTCGCCTCGCGCCTCAGGCGCGTCGAGCCACGACTCATCATCAAGAGCGATTGCAACGATCGTCCTCCCCAACTTTTGCTTTTGCCGTCTTGACCGCGCCCGTCGCGCGCAGCGGCTTATCCAGCCGAGCAGGCATAAAGCCGTCGCACCAAACCAGTGCGCGGACCCGCCGTCAATTGGAAGTTTGTTGATAATGAAGGGGAATATCCCGCCAATGCAATGGCGGGGCGCTGACGCCTCAGCCGCCGGTGACGCTCATGTGGCGGCTCACGCTGGGCCGATTGTGGCGGCGGTCGATGATGAAGTCGTGGCCCTTCGGTTTCAGGCCGATGGCGCGGTCGATTGTGGCGGAGAGCAACTCGTCGTCGGCGGAGGCCCGCAGCGGCTTGCGCAAATCGGAGGCATCCTCGTGGCCGAGGCAGGTATGCAGCGTTCCGGTGCAGGTGATCCGCACCCGGTTGCAGGACTCGCAGAAATTATGGGTCATCGGCGTGATGAAGCCGAGCTTGCCGCCGGTCTCGCTGACGCGCACGTAGCGCGCAGGACCGCCGGTGTCCTCGTCGAGGTCGGTCAGCGTGTATTGGTTGGCCAGCCGCGCCCGAAGCAGCGACAGCGGCACGTACTGGTCGATGCGGCCTTCGCCGATGTCGCCCATCGGCATCACCTCGATCAGGGTCAGCGCCATACCCTTGCCGTGCGCCCATTCCATCAGCGATGGAATTTCGTCCTCGTTCAGATTCTTCAGCGCCACCGCGTTGATCTTGACGGCAAGCCCCGCCGCCCGCGCGGCCTCGATGCCGGCCAGCACCTTGTCGAGATCGCCCCAGCGGGTGATGGCGCGGAACTTTGCGGGATCGAGCGTATCCATCGACACGTTGATGCGGCGCACGCCGCAGTCGGCCAGTTCGCCCGCGAACCGCGCCAGTTGCGAGCCGTTGGTCGTCAGCGTCAATTCGTTGAGCGCACCGGTTTTCAGATGGCGCGACAGCGAGCGCACCAGCGACAGCACGTTGCGCCGGACCAGCGGCTCGCCGCCGGTCAGCCGCAGCTTCCTCACGCCCTTGGCGATGAAGGCCGAGCAAAGCCGGTCGAGTTCTTCCAGCGTCAGCAAATCGGCCTTGGGCAGGAATGTCATGTCCTCGGACATGCAGTAGAAGCAGCGCAGGTCGCAGCGATCGGTGACCGATACCCGCAAATAGCTGATGGTCCGGCCGAACGGATCGGTCATCGGACGGGCCAGCGATGGACTTGATGAGGGTCGGGTCATTCAATGCGCCTTGTCACTGCGGCAGCCGCCATGAGGTATGGCGCCCAGTTCCGTAGTCACAATGTAAGCATCATGCAATCCGCCGACAATCCGCACCTCGTCTGGTGCAGCGCAATCAGCGGGCCGGCGCTTGCCCCGGATCGGGGAACGGCGATCCGCCGGGAGCCGCAGCCGTGCCCTTGGGGGCTTTCGGCTTCTTCGGCTTCGGCCGCATCTTGGTGGGCCTGGGCGGCGGGGCGGCCGGCTGCAGTTCCGCCACCACCGGATTGGGGTCGACCGCCGTCATGGCAGGGCTGGTGAAATCGCCGGGATTGCGGATGACCTGCACCGGGATCGTTGCCGGCTGGTACCTGTTCAAGGTGTAAGTGACGGAGAAACCAGCATCGGGGGCTGCCACGGAAACGGAACAAGGTGTCTTGCAGCCCGGACCCACAGAGGTGCGGGCATCGGCCCCCGGCGGGGTCGAGTCGAGCTGGACCTGAACGGTCGGCGGCGCGGACTTGAAAGCGTCCAGAGAGAATGACGATGGGAACGAGGAGCAGCCGGCCAAGCCAAGTCCCGCCACGGCAATCACGATGACACGACGCATGATCAATCCGTCACACCTAAATGCGGCTACCTGCCACAATCCCCGCCTCGACCATAGGAGCGTCAGGACAGCCGTGCAACCGGGCGGGGCGGTATCGTTAATTAATGGTTAACATCCGAAACGGTCAAAATATGATAATAAAACCAATATCTTATACGATGTTCCGTGCAGCCGTCAGACTATGCACCGCAGCGGGCAACTCGCGCATGTGATTGATCAGCCGATCCGGCTTGAGCTCGGCGATCGGGACGTCGGTATAGCCAAATTCGACGCCGATCACGGGAACGCCGGCGCGGCGGGCGACACCGATATCCGGCCCGGCATCGCCGACCATGATCGCGGACTTAAGCTCACCGCGTGCGCGCGCGATGGTCTGCCGCAGGATGGCCGGATCCGGCTTCGAGACCCCAAACGTATCCGCGCCGCAAATCGCGGCAAATCGCGAGCTCAATCCAAGCTGTTGCAGCAGCAGCTTCGACAACCACTCGAGCTTGTTGGTGCAAACCGCGAAGCGATATCCGAGCGCCGCGAGGTCATCGAGCGCGTTTTCGAGGCCTTCGAACGGGCGCGAAGCGTCGGCGATGTGGGCGGCGTAGTAATCGATAAAATCGCGGGTCAACCGATCCATTTCTTCGGCGCTATAGAGCCGGCCGTCCAACTCCAGCCCGCGCTCGATCAGCTTGCGGGCGCCCGCGCCGATCATGTTGCGCGCGGATTGCAGCGGCACCGGCGGCAGGCCTTCGCGGTCGAGCACGAAATTGAGCGCGTTGATCAGGTCGGGTGCCGTATCGACGAGCGTGCCGTCGAGATCGAACACGACAAGGCGGGCGGGGGTCATCCGGAAACCGCTATCGGTCCGCGTCCAATCATGCAAGTAGGGATGGAACATAACCCTCAAGGCAGCGGGGACATCATGCGGGAATTCGCAGGCAAGACGGCGTTCGTGACCGGCGGTGCCGCCGGCATCGGCCTGGCGCTGGGCCGGGCCTTTGCGCAAGCCGGTATGAACGTGATGCTCGCCGATATCGAGCCCGGCGCGCTCGAGGCCGCCGTCGCGAGCCTGAGTGCGTCAGGGCCCGACATTCGCGGGGTCGTCTGCGACGTCGCCGATCCCGCAAGCGTCGAGGCTGCGGCGAAGGCATCGCTCGATGCCTTCGGAAGGGTCCATGTGGTCTGCAACAATGCCGGTGTCGCCGCCGGCGGCGGCATCGACAATATCTCGCTCGACAATTGGCGCTGGGTGATCGACGTCAACCTGATGGGCGTGGTTCACGGCATCCGCAGCTTCCTGCCGCATATCCGCAGCCACGGCGAAGGCGGCCACATCGTCAACACCGCGTCGATGGCCGGAATGAGCGGCGGACTGGGACTGAGCCCCTACACGGCGAGCAAGTTTGCGGTGGTCGGCCTGTCGGAGGGGCTGGCGGAGCAGCTCAGGCCGTTTGGCATCGGTGTCAGCGTGCTGTGCCCGAGCTATGTGCGCACCGGCATCGGCGAGAGCGGGCGCAACCGGCCGCAGCGTTACGGTCCGACGCCAAGCCTGGATCCGAACAGCCCGGCAGCCGCCATCGTCGCCGCGATCGCCGCGCGGCTGCAGGCTGGCCTCGACCCGGCCGCGGTCGCCGCGCGTGTCCTCGACGCCATCCGGAACGACGAACTCTACGTGTTCACCCACCCGAATATGCGTGAACAGGTCGATGGGCGGTTTGCCGCCATCCAGGCGGCGATGGACAAGGTCACCGGCTGACCGAAAGTCGCCTGTCCGGGCTCCTCATAGCGCTGTTCCTTGCCGTCAAACGACGCTAGATATGCCCCGCCGCGGCCCCTCGGGTCGTGCGCCGGCAGTTGGGGCATCCTTTGCAAGTCGATATGGACGGATTGAAGCGGCAGGCGGCGGCGCGGGCGCTCGAACAGGTGCGCGACGGCATGAAACTTGGCCTTGGCACCGGCTCGACGGCGAAGCATTTCGTCGAACTTCTGGGGATGCGGGTTCGCGCCGGCCTCAACGTCATCGGCGTGCCGACCTCGGAAGCAACCCGTGCCGACGCTGAGCGGTGCGGCATTGCCCTGACCACGCTCGATGACATCGACCGGCTCGATCTCACGGTCGATGGCGCCGACGAAATCGACCCCTCGCTCAACCTGATCAAGGGCGGCGGTGGCGCGTTGCTGCGGGAAAAGATCGTGGCTGCCGCCTCTGATCGCATGATCGTGATCGCCGACGACACCAAATGGGTCGAAGTTCTCGGCCGGTTTCCGTTACCCATCGAGGTGATCCCGTTCGGCCTCGAGGCGACCCGGCGCGCCATTGCCAGGGCGTTTGCGGAAAGCGGCAATTCCGGGCAAATGGGGGTCCGAAAGGGCAAGGACGGCCACGTTTTTGTCACCGATGGTGGCCACTGGATTGTCGATGCCCGTCTAGGGCGAATAATCGATGCTCCGCGTCTGGCAGGTTTGCTGAATGTCATACCCGGCGTCGTCGAGCACGGGCTGTTCATAGGGCTTGCCGGCACCGCAATCTTGGCCAGCCCTCGGGGAATTCGCGTTGTTGAACGGCCATGAGGCCGAAAATCCTGGGAGAATTGGAATGAAGAGCCTTGCAAGAATAATGTCGGCCGCGGGCCTTGCGCTTGGATTGGCTTTGGCCGCCGCGCCGGCCGGGGCGCAGCAGCCGGCGCAGCAACCCACGCCGCTGAGGCCGGTTTCGCCCGCCGCGATGGACGCGGCCAGGGAAATTCTGGCGTTGAAGAAAGCCAGCGTGATGTATTCCGCCGCCGTTCCCAACATCGTGCAGCAGACCAAGGACCAGTTGATGCAGAGCAATCTCAACTACCAGAAGGATCTCAACGAGGTCGCTGTGATCGTTGCCCAGAAATTTGCCGGCCGCGAGAAGGAAATCGGCGAAGGCATGGCAAAGATCTACGGCAATGATTTTACCGAGCAGGAGTTGAAGGACCTGCTGACGTTCTACAAGTCGCCGCTCGGCCAGAAGCTGCTGTCGACCGAACCGAGGGCGATTCAAGACAGCATGGCCTACATGAACCAGTGGGCGCAGCTGTTTTCCGAAACGGTGAACGGTGAATTCCGCGCCGAGATGCGCAAGCGCGGCAAGCAGATTTGATGACCATAGCGTTTTCGAGCGAAGTGGTAGCCGGTTCGCGTGAAGAAAACGCGTCAAACAAAAAATCCGGTTCTGATACAATCGGAACCGGCTATCGGAGCTGAGATGGCCGAGTTCGACGTCGATCTGTTCGTCATCGGAGGCGGTTCGGGCGGGGTGCGCGCCGCCCGGATCGCAGCCAGCCATGGCGCGCGGGTGATGATCGCCGAACAATACCGGATGGGCGGCACCTGCGTGATCCGCGGCTGCGTGCCGAAGAAGCTTCTGGTCTATGCCTCCCACATCCATCACGAGATCGAGGACGCGGCGGGCTTCGGCTGGACCATTCCGACAGCGACCTTCGACTGGCCCACCTTGATTGCCAACAAGGACAAGGAGATCGCGCGCCTGGAGGCCGCCTATACGGCGAACGTGGAAAAATCCGGCGCCCGCATCGTCAAGACCCGCGCGGTGTTCGAGGACGCCCATACGCTGCGGCTCGCAACCGGCGAGGCCGTTACCGCGAAATATGTGCTGATCGCGACCGGCGGCGCGCCAAATCACGGGCCCGCCATTCCCGGCATCGAGCACGTGATCTCGTCGAACGAGGTGTTTCATCTGCCGCGGCTGCCGAAACGCATCGTGATCCAGGGCGGCGGCTATATCGCGCTGGAATTCGCCTGCATCTTTGCCGGTTTCGGCTCCGACGTGACGCTGATCTATCGCGGCGAAAATATCCTGCGCGGCTTCGACGAGGACGTTCGCGCCCATGTGCGTTCCGAGATGGAGAAGGAAGGCATCAACATTCTCACCGGCTGCGTCGTCAACAAGATCGACCGGCACGGCAAGGAATTCACCACGCATTTGACCGGCGGCTCGAGCGTCACCTCCGATCAGGTGATGTTCGCGATCGGACGGCATCCGAACGTCGGAGGTCTCGGGCTCGAAAAGGCCGGCGTCGCCATCAATCCGGGCAATGGCGGGATTGCGGTCGATCATTTCTCGCGCACCTCGGTGCCGAATATCTACGCGATCGGCGACGTCACCCACCGCATCAACCTGACGCCGGTTGCGATCCGCGAGGGCCACGCCTTTGCCGATACGGTGTACGGCAAGCGCAGCGTCGAGGTCGATCACGTCGACATTCCGACCGCGGTGTTCTCGCAGCCCGAGGTCGGCACGGTGGGACTGACGGAAGCGCAGGCGCGCGCCCAATTCAGCCATGTCGATATCTACAAGGCCGACTTCAGGCCGATGAAGGCGACGATGTCCGGCCGCGACACGAGGGTGCTGATGAAGCTCGTCGTCGATGCCACCAGCGATCGCGTGGTCGGCTGCCACATCGTCGGCGACGGCGCCGCCGAAATGGTGCAGTTGCTCGGCATCGCCGTCAAAATGAAGGCCACCAAGGCCGATTTCGACGCCACCATGGCGCTGCATCCGACCGCGGCCGAAGAACTCGTGACCATGCGGACACCAAGCGCGCGCCATGTGCGGCAGGCGGCGGAGTAGAGATTTGGAGTGAAATTCCCGCACCTGATCCGGATTGGATCTGGGCCTGTGCGAAGAGAAGGGCATTTACGCCCCGCGGTTAGAGTCAGTCTTTGAGCAGAAATTTTTCGGTCGAATAATTGCAATCGACCCCGCTGAGAGCTCTTCCGCTCAAGACCCCCGCACCAGCTGAACTTCACAAAGATTCGATCGATGGGATGGAGTACCGCTGACACGATCACGAACGGCGGTGTCGACCGTCAGGTTGAAATTCGTGCCGTTCGGAGTGAACGGATCGGCATCGACGGCTCCCAATTCATCGCATCCTTGCCACCAGCCATGCTCGCCGACGACAACGCGTGGGTCGAGCTTTGGGCTGAAACGCGCCCGCGCTCGCATTCCGCCGGCCGGTGTGCGCACGTCAACCCAATCTCCATTCTTGATTCCGCGTGCTGCGGCAGTCGCAGGATTCAGTTCGATCTCCGGATGCAACGCGCGCTTGCGCAAACTCGGCAGCGCACGGTGCTGGGTCTGACAAAACAGACTGGGTTTGGCGCAGGTCAGGATCAAGGGGAAGGAAGCGGCCAGGTCAGGGCGCGCAACCGGGCCGATTGGCGGTTCGACAAAATCCGGCAGCGCCCGATAACCGTGATCAAGGAAGGTCTCGGACCAGAATTCCACTTTCCGCGACGGGGTCGGGAAGCCGCGCGGATTTCCCTTGTCGTCGCTCGCCGCGTGCTTGGCGTGACGAGTCGTCAGCGGTTTCCGCAATCCGGCAGGTTCGGCTCGAAGCTGATCCAGTGTAATGCCGCTCGGGCCAAGCTGATGCCGGCATGCCGCATCGACGTCACCGTTCCAGAAATGCTCGCCGAGCCCGAGACGCGCAGCGAGACCGAAGATGAAATCGGTGTCCGACCGCGCGTCGCCCGGGGGGGCAACGATCGCCTGCCGAAGCTGAACGTGCGATTGTGCAGCTTCGCTGATCTCAAATCCGATCTTCAGGGCTTCGCGTTCAAAACAGGACGCCACAGGCAGCACGATATCCGCAAGCGCAGCCGTGGGCGTCATGAACAGATCGGCATGGGCGTAAAAATCGAGCGCGGCGAGCGCGGCACGTCCGCGAGCGGGATCGCCCTGAGCGAGCAGCAGATTGGTGCCGAACCCTATCAGTCCGCGGGCCGGATAGGGCACACCTTCCAGAACAGCCCGGTAGAAGTCCGAAGTGGAGACATAGTTCCAGCGCGCAACTCCGAGCGGACGTTCGGCAAACCCGATCGCGGGAGCAAGCCGCCTGGCCGCAGGCAAGTCTTCTCCGCTGACTGACCCGGCCGGCACAGCCGGCAATAGCACATTTCCGCCGGCCGCATCGAAACTGCCCGTCAGCGCATAGAGCATCGCCATCGCGCGCGCGGTTTCCGTGACGTTGGCGTGATGCTCATGCCCGCTGTAGGCGTAGTAGGAAACCGGCCGCGAATGCCAAATCGTGCGTGCAGCTTCCTCCAACTGGCCGGACGGAATCCAGCACGTCGCTTCAATCACTTCGGGCGTATATCTTTTGCATAGCCCTGCATAGCGCTCGAAAACAGGCTGGCAGCGAATTGCACCGTCGACAGTTGCGACGACGTATTCGCCGCCCAGGGCAAGGTGCTCGCTGGGTGCCGCATAGCGACCAGCGACCGGATCGTAGCCAACGATACAGTTGGTCCGGGTATCCCAGGCAACGAATTGTCCGGAGCCAGCGGGGGAAACCAGGTCTTGCGCCTTCAGCAACCTGTCGGTGTCCGAGCGCACCAACAGAGGTCCATTGCTCCACGCGCGGACGAAATCCTGATCGTACCACCCTCGCTCGATCATGATGTTAGCCAGACCGAGCGCGAGCGCGCCATCTGTTCCAGGCCGCACGCGCAGCCAGACATCGGCCTTGTTGGCAAGTCCGGCATGGCGCGGATCAATCACGATGAGCTTCATTCCGCGTTTCAGGCCCGCGACCGTTGCCGTGGCGTGGGTGATGCGCGTAAACGAAGGATTATAGCCCCACAGGATGAGGCAGCCGGATTCGGCAATGTCTGCCATCGCACCACCAGCGCTCCCGGTGGCAACGCTGCCAACACCAAAGACATAGCGCGTCGCATAACCACGTCCCCAGCCGCACAGTTCGAGGTGCGATACCAGGTTGGGCGTGCCGAAGGCATTCATCAGTCTGCGAACGAAGACAGCGGAATCCGCGATAGCCGTCGTCGAGGGGGACGATTGGCTGAAGGCGATTGCTTCAGGCCCGTGCTGTTGCGCAATGCGGCGCATGGCGGCGGCGGTCTGGTCGAGCGCGGCATCCCATGAAATTTCTTCCCACCCCGGATCCACGTCGCCCTTCGGCCGCGTTCGGCGTAGCGGCCGCGTAAGTCTGTCCTTGTGGTAGACCAGTTCGGGAGCCGCTCGGCCCTTGGCGCAAATTGCTTCGCCGGTAGGGTGCGCCGGATCGGGGTCCAGACGTGTGAATCTACCATCCGTCACTGTCGCGACGGTTCCACAGCGGGCGATGCAAAGACCGCAGTACCCATGCACCTGCCGTACGTTCGGGATCTCTGCTGACATGCGCAAATTCCTTCTCGGCAATGGATGAGACATGCCTGACGCACGAGCCCGATTTTCAACTCAGATTCGAGCCGCGCAATCAGACTATCTGCACGTGGTTTCCTTTGACAGCTCCGTCTTCTCGGGACCGGAGCGCAAACCATCCCGCGAAAACGCCTCGTCACGCAATCGCGGGCATCCTGCCGAATATGCAATCCAGCGCCGTGCGCAAGGCTTGCAGCGGATTCGAAGCACTTGTGCGGCTGCGCCAGGCGACATGGCCGTCGGGTCGAACCAGTACCGCGCCATCGCGGTCGACGCCGTAAGCCTCGTGCCAGTTGCCCTCGGGGTCGCCGAGATCGCCGTCCTTTCCGACCGTGAAGACGAGAAGCGGAGGCCACGACGGGCCGATCGCGTGCGCGGCCCTTTTCCAGGCCTCGCCGTCGTTGCCCGCCAGCAGCACGAAGTGCGGGCCGAACAGGTCGATGGTCGATATTTTTTCCTCGCCGCGCGTGAGCCAGACATGGGGCGCGCGGCCGCCAGGCCGGGCCGACGGCACATAGTCGGTGACGGGGTCGTCGACGACGACCCGTGGCGTGCCGTCCGGCACCACCGCCGTCGATTCGTAGCACGCCCCCAAGATCAGCCCCTGTTCGTTCAGGAATTCGCGTCGCGGCAGCACGTTGCTTTGCCGCGCCTGGCGTCCCATCGACAGGGCGTTGGCCAGTGCGTTCTGGGTGATAATCCGACCGAACGGCTGGCGCTCGGCGTGATAGCTGTCAAGCAGTCCATCGTCGGCATTGCCGCGAAGCACGGCGGCAATCTTCCATGCCAGATTGTGAACGTCCTGTACCCCGGTGTTGAGGCCGAACCCGCCGGTCGGCGGCATCTCGTGCGCGGCGTCCCCGGCCAGGAAAACGTCACCGACCCGATAATGGTCGGCAACGATCGCGGATGCCTCCCACGGGCTGACGCCGAGCACCGATACCGCAAGGTCCGGCACGCCGACGCCCTTGCGGATCAGCGCCGCGCAAAATTCCGGCGTGAAGTCCTCGGGCTGCCAGCCGAATTTGGCGGCACTGTGAATCAGGAAACCCCAGCGATCGGTGCCATTGATGGTGAGGAAGGTAGCGCGCAGGTCCGGCTGCTCGACGAAATACAGCGCGGCCGGCCGGTGTTCGACCCATTGGGTGAGATCGGCCTGGAACAGGATATTGACGCTGTCGTAGACTTTCTCTTCTCCGGTCATCTTGACGCCGAGCGCGCGACGGACGCGGCTTTGCGCGCCCTCGGCGGCGATCAAGTACCGCGCCTTGAAAGGCATCGCTTCGCCGTTCGTTCGATCGGTCAACGTGCCCGTGACAGCGCCGGGCCCCTGGCTGAACGAGGTCAATTCGGTATTGAAGCGCAGCGCTCCCGGCTCCGCCGCCTGCTCGGCAAAGCGGCGAATGACCGGTTCGAGGTCGTCCTGCGCGCACAGACAATTCCTGACCGGGGTCGCCGCCATGTTCTTCGCGGTGGCGCGCCCGGGCACGCGGCGCTCGATCTCCCGGCCGGCCAGGGTTTCGGCCCAGACGATCAGCCCCAGCCGTCCTTCTTGCAGTCCTGCGTCCCGGATCGCGCTATCGATGCCGCATTGCCGGAAGACTTCCATCGTACGGGCATTGATCCCGCGCGCTTTCGGCGTCAGCGCCGTACTTGGGTGGCGTTCGACCAGCAGCGAGCGCACGCCGTGCCGGGAGAGCAGCAATGAGGCCGTGAGGCCAACCGGACCGCCGCCGGAAATCAGAACGGGGATGTCGAGCATCTCTTCTCCTTGTTGAAATACGCGCGCCTAAATCATCCGATATCCAGCGGCTTGCCATGCGGTTCGCGGCGAAACGCGAAGATCGCGATCAGCGCCGCAAATTCGCAGGCGGCCAGGAACAGGAACGCCGGCGCGACCGCATCGGCGGTCGCCTTCGGTGAAACCACGTCGCTGCTGCCCGCGATCAGCGCCAGGCAGACCGGTCCCAAAATCTTGCCGACGCCGTTGGCGGCCTGGGCCAGGCCGAACGCCCGGCCGGCCAGCGAGACCGGAAACACTTCCACGACATACGGCGTCATGTTGGAGAAACAGCCGCTGTAAAACGCCGCGCCGAAAATCACCAGCAGCGCAAACACCGACCAGCCCGCGATGAACTCGCGGCCGAAAGCAACGATCGCCAGCATGACCAAAACCGAGATGAAGGTTCCGACCAGGGCGGCGCGGCGGCGGCCGAGATAGAGCGGCAGAAACGAAAACAACACGCGGCCGATGATCGAGGCGATGCTGGCGTAGACGAAGTAACGCGCGGCCTCGTGCGCCGTGATCTTGAGCAACTGCGACAGGATGGTGGGTCCCCACAGCAGCACGCCATAGGTGCCGGTCGAGATCCCGATCCAAATCACGACGACCCACCAGAACCGCGTCTGGTCCTGCCACAACGCGGTGAACGACGCCGGTTGGCTCGCCGGCGGAATCGCGGTCGGCAACGCCACGCTGGTCTCGGCAACGCCGAGCAGTTTTGCGGCCTCGCGCCGCGCGTCGGCATTGCGGCCGCGCGACAACAGCCAGCGCACCGATTCCGGGGCAATCCAGGCGATCAGCAGCGAAGTCACGATCGGCATCGCACCGGTGGCGGCCACGCCGCGCCAGCCGATCACCGGCAAGAGGCTCGCCGAACTCATCGCGGCGAACATGGTGCCGAGCGCGACCGGCACCACCATCATGCTGGAAATGAAGGTGCGATACCGGGTCGGCGTAATCTCGACGATCAGCGGGCCCTGGGCGCTCACGGCGGCAATCGATCCGAAGCCAACGACGAAACGCAGCATGGAAAACAGGATCCAGGCGCCGTCCGGGATCAGCGCACATCCGGCGGCGCCGAGCGAAAAGATCAGGCCGCCGCCCCAGATCATCTTCTTGCGCCCGATGGTATCGGCGATCCTGCCGCCGACCAGCGAGCCGGCGATGGCGCCGACGCCGGACGACAGCAGCATGATCGCGCCCTGGCCGTAAGTGAGGTGCCAGCCCGGCGCGAGCACGGAGACCAGATAGCCGACCAGGAAGAAGTCGTAGAATTCAAACATCTCCTGCAGGACGAGCAGGCCGATGGTCAGATAATAGCGCGGCGTGAGATTGGACTTCTCGATTCCGCTGAGCCAGTCCTGCGCCTCGGTTTTGGGGCGATCGCGGCCTGTGTTGTGGATCGTGTCCGCGGCGGTGCCCTGAACGGCGCCGTGAGCGTCGAGCGAAACGTCGGCCATTGCTCTCCCCGGATGCCCGACTGCCCGCCGTCATTTGCGGCGGTTTGCGCGTGCCGGGACGATCCACGGCAAAACTAGCAGGCGCCATTGAAAACACAATCGGGATCGTGGGCGTTGCCCGCTGCAATGCACGGAGCGCGACTGCTGCGATCGCGGCAATGACGCCTACTTCGCCAATGGGTTCGCGGGCTCAATCCGTTACATATTGCCGCCCGCCATAGTGCCGTCGCGCCATCCCGATCCGGAACTATCGCGCAGCCTTGACGTTACAGCCAACGACGCGGCAAACGTGGCTCCTTTGCCGCCGATGGAGGCAATGAATGTCGACTTCCAGGCGAAGTGAGAAGGAACCGCAGGCTTCACCGATTTCGACGTGGATGTCTGGCACCGTGACGCTGTACCCGCGCCACGGGGCGCCGAGAAAATTATCGTTTCCCTGCACCCAGGAAACCCAGTCCGTGCTGCAACGGTTGGAGCAGGAGCAAACAAAGTCTCGAAAACCCTCACCGCAACGGGGCCCACATTGAGCATCGCCGGGAATCCAGTCCAGCCAGAGCTCACAAACATGAGCTGGGCGTAGTGCCGGGAGATTTGGTCATGAAACTGCACATCGCCGTCATCGGAATAGCCGCGATGCTTTTCCTGACAAGTGCGACGGCGGCAGAACCAGTCGAGTGGCAACGATATGTCGTGCCTGAAACCGGTGCCAGCGTCGACGTTCCAGCTACGATTTTCACGAAGGACGCCGGAAGGCCGGAGACCGGATATGGCAGGCGTTTCCTGACTTCGGACGGACGAGCAAACCTGACCGTTCAATCAATGGCGAATGATGCGGACGATTCGCCGGCGGTCTTTCTCGCCAGGAAGAACCCGCCAAGGGACATCGTGTACAAACGGGTCACATCCCGCTTCTTCGTGGTGTCGAGCTTCCGCAATGACAAGATCTGGTACAACCGTTGCAACTTCGCCGGGCGATTTATCAATTGCATATTGATCAACTATCCGGCGGCCGAAAAACGCCGGTGGGACAGCGTCGTCACGCGAATAAGCAACACCCTCGCCAGCGCAGCTGCGCGACTGACTTCGGGCTGACGACGGCCGAGGGACGCTGAAAAGGGCGCCCTGGCGAAGTCGAAGTCGCACCCCTGACGAAGCCTGCCGGGTTGACTTTTCCGCTATTTCGGTACGTCATGGGTTTCCGGGGTTTACCGCGATGACCCCGTGAGGCGGCAGCCAAATATCGCGTCCAAACCCTCGACAACGAGGTGGACGCCATGCCGTCACCATCCGAAATTTCGGTACCACAATTATCCCGTATCATCGGTCTGCCCGGCGCGCCGATGCTGATCGACGTTCGTCCATGCGACGACGGCGAATCGCGCGAATGCGTATTGCCGACCGCACGGCGAATGAATTTCGAAACCGTCTCGGGCTGGGCACACAGTCTTTCCGGCCAGCGCGTGATCGCCTATTGCCGCGACGGCGGCGATGTCAGCCAGGGCGCCGCCGCCTGGCTCCGGCAGGCGGGGATCGACACCCAAACGCTCGAGGGCGGGTTCGAGGCGTGGCGCAAGGCCGGCCAGCCGCTGTTGCGCACGGATCGGCTCCCGCAACGCGACGAGGCCGGCCGGACGGTTTGGGTGACGCGCGCGCGTCCGAAGATCGTTCGGATCGCTTGCCCCTGGTTAATCCGCCGCTTCATCGATCCAGCCGCCGTGTTTCTGTATGTGCCGCCCTCGGAAGTGGCCGCCGTTGCCGAGCGGTTCATGGCGACGCCGTTCGACAGCGGCGACGGCATCTGGAGCGATCGAGGGGAAACCTGCGCCTTCGACGTGATGCTCGAGGAATTCGGCCTCAAGACCGAGCCGTTGCTGCTGCTTGCCGCGATCATTCGCGGCGCCGATACCGGGCGGCCCGATCTGACGCCGCAGTCGGGAGGGCTGTTGGCGATCTCGCTCGGCTATTCCCGCATGTTCAGGGACGACGTGGCCCAGCTCGACGCCGCGATGCCGGTCTACGACGCGCTGTACCGCTGGTGCCGCGACGGGACCGAAGAGACGCACGGCTGATCGCCGGCGCCGACACCTCGTCCAGAATCAACTCACAACAATCAGGGGCACCGTCATGATTTCCGCCATTCCGTTCGATCTCGCCATCTTCCTGCTCGGGACCTTCGCCGCGGCCTTTGTCACCGGGCTCGCTGGCTTTGCCTTCGGCATGGTCGCCGCGGGCATCTGGCTTTTCGCCCTGACGCCGGTGCAGACCACGACGCTGATCGTCGCCTACGCATTGCTGGCGCAGGGTTACTCGACCTGGCGGCTGCGACGCACCATCTTGCCGTCGCGGCTTTGGCCTTTCGTGCTTGGTAGCGCGCTCGGCATTCCGGCCGGCATCGCCGTCCTCGAACTGGCGTCGGCCGTGCATTTGAGAACCGGCGTCGGCGTCTTGCTGATCGCATTCAGCCTTTACAATCTGCTGCGGCCGAAAATGCCGGACTTGAAAAGCGTGGGTCGGGTCGGCGACGCCGGCATCGGCTTCCTCAATGGCGTGCTCGGCGGCGCCACCGGGCTCGGCGGCATTCTCCCGACCCTGTGGTGCGTGTTGCGCGGCTGGCCGCGCGACGAGCATCGCGCGGTATCGCAGCCGACCGCGGTGGCAACCTTTGCGTTGTCGCTGTTGGCCCTTGGCGGGTTGGGGCTTGTTACGCCGGAAACCACCAGGCTGTTCCTGATCGGCCTGCCGGCGCTCGCGGTGGGAACGCTGCTGGGCTGGTCGCTCTACGGCAAGCTCGACGAGGCCGCCTTCCGCAAGGTCGTGCTTGTTCTGCTGCTGGTTTCAGGGCTCGCGATCGTCGTCACGGGCAGGTGACTTCCGTCGTCGCAATCAGGGCGGATGGTTACCGCAAGACTCAGGCAAACTGTGCCGCGGGAATGCGGAGGTACGTCTATTCGTTATTGCGAGGAGCGAAAGCGACGAAGCAATCCAGCTTTCTGTCCTCGTGCGCCAAAGCTGGATTGCTTCGCGGAGCCTGTCATCGGACGCGCATTCGCGCGCCCCATTGGCACAGCAATGACGGTTTGGTTGTTTGAAAATTGAATCGAACGACAGGAGCGCGGCGAAACCTACTCCGCCGCCTGAATCCATTCCGCCGCACCTCGCCACAGCGTGTCGCGGTGCTCGGGGCGGAAGAAGCCGAGATGGCCGATTTTGGCGACACCGGCGTCGGCCGGCGCGATGGTCAGGATTTCCGGCGTGATCGCCGTAAATCCCGAACAGAGCAGTTCGACCGCCGGCCGCGTCGCCCAGGGATCGTCGGACAAAGTGAGCGCGCGCATCGCGCCGTGAAATTGCGGAAAGTTCTTCAGGCCGCTGAGCTTGGGATCGTCGAACAGATAGCGTTTGTGCATCACCCAGCCGACCCATTGCTCGAACACGCCCTTCGGAAGGTCTTCGCCGAGGCCGCTCCAGGCGGGCGCATAGCCGAGCAGCCGGGTGAGAGGGGTGCCGACAAAATTCAGCATGGCGTAGACGCGATAACGTTCGGGCGAAGCCATCAGCTTCCAATAGCCGGCCTGCGCCGCGACCAACAGCGCGCGCGACACCTCGGTATTGTTGGCAAGCAGGCCCAGCGCCTGGCCGCCGAAGGAATGGCCGACATAATTGAGCGGCAGCGAGTGATAGCGCTCGCGCATCCAGGCTACCGCGGCGGTGACGTCGAGCGCGGCCCAGTCCGACATCGAGGCCTTGAAGCCGACCAGCGATTTGGGCTGGTT
>DATNMT010000333.1:0-9973 GCA_035602495.1 Bradyrhizobium sp. | reverse complement strand
GCCAAGGCCGCAAGCCCGGCGGCTCCGCCGCCACCGCCTCCTGCTGCCGCCGCGCCGGCTGCGGCCAAGGCACCGCCGGCCGACGCGCCGCTGGCACCGTCGGTACGCAAGATTTCGGCGGAAAGCGGCATTGATGCTGCCACCGTCCCGGGCTCCGGCAAGGACGGAAGGGTGACCAAAGGCGACATGCTGGCCGCGATCGAGAAGGCGGCCGCGGCGCCAACGCCGGTCAATCAGCCTGCGGCCGCGGTGCAAGTGCGCGCGCCCACCCCCGCCGACGATGCCGCGCGCGAGGAGCGCGTAAAGATGACGCGGCTGCGCCAGACCATCGCGCGCCGCCTGAAGGAAGTCCAAAACACCGCCGCGATGCTGACGACCTTCAACGAGGTCGACATGAGCCACATCATGGCGATGCGGGCGCAGTACAAGGACGTGTTCGAGAAGAAGCACGGAATCAAGCTGGGATTCATGGGCTTCTTCACCAAGGCCTGCGTGCAGGCGCTCAAGGACATTCCGGCCGCCAATGCCGAGATCGACGGCACCGACCTGATCTACAAGAATTATTATCACATCGGCGTTGCGGTCGGAACCGACAAGGGCCTGGTGGTGCCGGTGGTGCGCGATTGCGACCAGAAGTCGATCGCCGAGATCGAAAAGGCGATCGCCGATTACGGCCGCCGCGCCCGCGACGGCCAGCTCAAGATCGACGAGATGCAGGGCGGCACCTTCACCATCACCAATGGCGGCATCTACGGTTCGCTGATGTCGACGCCGATCCTGAACGCGCCGCAATCCGGCATTCTCGGCATGCACAAGATCCAGGATCGCCCGGTCGCGATCGGCGGCAAGGTCGAGATCCGCCCGATGATGTATCTGGCGCTGTCCTACGATCACCGCGTCATCGACGGCAAGGACGCGGTCACCTTCCTGGTACGCATCAAGGAGAGCCTCGAGGATCCGGCGCGGCTGGTGCTGGATCTCTGATGGATTCGGGAGCTTGATTATTTGACCGTTGCGCCGCTGGAACGGCTGTTCCGGCGGCGTGCGCTTGGATTGTGGGGGTAATTTTGACCGACAGAGTTGCAGTCATCACCGGCGGAAGCCGCGGCATCGGCCGCGCCACCGCGATCGCCGCAGCCAGCCGCGGCTTTCGGGTCTGCGTCGGCTACGCCAGCAACGAGGCGGCGGCGCAAGGCGTCGTCGCCGCCATCGAAGGCAAGAACGGCAAGGCGATCGCGGTGAAATGCGACGTCGGCAGCGAGAGCGATATCCTCGCGCTGTTCAAGGCCGCCGACAAGTTCGGAACCCTGGGCGCGCTGATTAACAACGCCGGCATCATCGGAACCACCTCGCGCGTCGACGAGATGTCCGCCGAGCGCATCCAGCGCATGATGGCCGTCAACGTCACCGGCAGCATTTTATGCGCACGCGAGGCGGTGAAGCGGATGTCGACGCGGCACGGCGGCAAGGGTGGCATCATCGTCAATCTGTCGTCGGTCGCGGCAAGACTGGGGGCGCCCAACACATACGTCGATTACGCGGCATCCAAGGGCGCGATCGACTCCTTCACCATCGGTCTCGGTTACGAAGTCGCGGGCGAAGGCATTCGCGTCGCGGCGATCCGGCCCGGGCTGATCGATACCGACATTCACGCTTCGGGCGGCGAGCCCGACCGCGCCCACCGGCTCGCGCACATGGTGCCGATGAAGCGCGTCGGCAGCGCCGAAGAAATCGCCAACGCCATCATCTGGCTGATGTCGGACGATGCCTCCTATGTGACCAGCGCCATCCTTGATGTGTCGGGCGGGCGCTAATACCTGTCGAAATTGTCAGCTACAGGACTCCCCATCATGGCCACTTACGATCTCGTAGTCATCGGCACCGGTCCGGGCGGATATGTCTGTGCGGTGCGCGCGGCGCAACTCGGCATGAAGGTCGCGGTGGTCGAGAAGGAAGCAACCCTCGGCGGCACCTGCCTCAACATCGGCTGCATGCCGTCGAAGGCGCTGCTGCATGCCTCCGAAATGTTCGAGGAGGCCGGGCATACATTCGCAAAAATGGGCGTCAGCGTTCCGGCGCCGAAACTCGATCTGCCCGCGATGATGAATTTCAAGCAGCAAGGCATCGACGGCAATGTCAAGGGCGTCGAGTTCCTGATGAAGAAGAACAAGATCGACGTCATCCACGGCAACGGCAAGATTCGAGGCACCGGCAAGGTCGAGGTATCGGGCGGTGACGGCAAGACGCAGGTGGTGGAGACGAAGAATATCGTGATTGCCACCGGCTCCGATGTCGCGCGATTGAAGGGCATCGAGATCGACGAAAAGCGCATCGTATCGTCGACCGGCGCGCTGTCGCTGGACAAGGTGCCGGAAAAGTTACTGATCGTCGGGGCCGGCGTGATCGGGCTCGAGCTCGGCTCGGTGTGGCACCGGCTCGGCGCGCAGGTCACCGTGGTGGAGTTTCTCGACCGCATCCTGCCGGGGATGGACGGCGAAGTCGCAAAACAGTTCCAGCGCATCCTCGAGAAGCAGGGCTTTGCGTTCAAGCTTTCCGCCAAGGTCACCGGCGTCGATAGCTCGGGCAAGACGCTGGTGGCGCAAATCGAGCCGGCCGCGGGCGGCAAAACCGAGACGCTAGAAGCCGACGTGGTGCTGGTCTGTATCGGCCGCGTGCCCTACACCGAGGGCCTCGGCCTGAAGGAAGCCGGCGTTGCGCTGGATAATCGCGGCAGGGTGCAGATCGACCCGCACTTTGCGACCAGTGTGCAGGGCATCTACGCCATCGGCGACGTCGTCGCGGGGCCGATGCTGGCCCACAAGGCGGAGGACGAGGGTGTTGCGGTCGCCGAGATTCTCGCCGGCCAGGCCGGCCATGTGAACTACGACGTGATTCCGGGGGTTGTGTATACCACGCCCGAAGTGTCGTCGGTCGGCAAGACCGAGGAAGAGTTGAAGCAGGCCGGCGTCGCTTATACCGTCGGTAAATTCCCCTTTACCGCCAACGGCCGTTCCAAGGTCAACCAGACCACTGAAGGATTCGTGAAGATTCTCGCAGATGCGAAAACCGATCGGGTGCTTGGCGTGCACATCGTCGGGCGCGAGGCCGGCGAAATGATCCACGAAGCGGCCGTATTGATGGAATTCGGCGGCTCGGCGGAGGATCTGGCGCGCACCTGCCACGCCCACCCGACCCGTTCGGAGGCGATCAAGGAAGCCGCGCTTGCAGTCGGCAAGCGCGCGATCCATATGTGATCGACGCCCCGGTAGAGGCCGGACGGGAACAGCACGGGATGATGCGTCGCCTTCTCCAACCGATCTGGGTTCTGCTTGCGGTCATCTTTCTGATCGAGGCCTGGCTGTGGGATCACCTCGAGCCGGTCGTGGCATGGTTCGTGGCGCTGATCCCGCTGCGCACCTTCAAGCAATGGCTCGCCGATCGCGTCGATACACTGTCGCCGGCAATGACGCTGATCGTTTTCATCGTGCCGGTGATTCCGCTGTTCCCGCTGAAGCTGGTTGGCCTTTGGCTGCTCGCCCATGAATATTGGTTCAGCGCCATCCTCACCATCATCTTCGCGAAATTCCTGGGCGTCGGCGTCGCTGCCTTCGTGTTCGACGTGACGCGGGATAAATTGCTGGAAATGGATTGGTTCGAATCGCTCTATGAGTTCGTCATGGAGTTGCGGGCCAAGGCCACCGCGCTGGTCGAACCCATCAAACTTCGAATCCTGGGAGCCCTGCGCGGCGACGGCGACCGCTGGTCAGCGCGCATGCTGCGGCTGATCCAGCGCTTCCGCAAGAGCGTGCGCGAGGCGCGCTGACTTCTATCCTCGCCCCGCACTTCGCCGGGAAAAGTGAAGTTGAGTCACGGCAGATGCAGCAGATGCGGCATGAAAATGCCGAGCGCGGTGATGGCGATGCCCGCCAGCGCCAACAACCCCGAGATCCACGCCAGGACGACCATGCCGGTGATAATGGTCGCCGACGCCAGCACGATGCCGATCTGGAAGGCGGCGGAGGCAAGCTCGAAGTGATGGTATTTCGCCTCCGCCAGGTCGCGCTCTTCCTCGGCATGTTTGGCGCGCTCGGACAATTGCTCCTGCCCTTCGCCGCTCTTGGGATCGGAACGGTAGCGCTCGGCAGTCTTCTTCCAGTCGTCGATCTGCTTTTGCGCTGCAGCCTTGGCGCTATCGTCGCCTAAAATGCCGAGGCTTAGCTTGGATTGGTCCGCGGCGGTCTGCACCACCGTGTGGCGAATGCTCTTGGCCTGGAAGAACGCCCACAGGTTCGAGGCCTCGACGTTCTTGCTGATCGATTCGGTCTGGGCGCCCTTGCCCAGCGTCTCCGATAGCGCGAGGCACAGTGCGATCACGGCAATCAACAGCGCGATCTTCCTGTTCTCGGTGGAAGCCTCTTTGGCCTGATCTGCCTGCTCCATGCTTTCATGCGCGCTCATGATATCCTCCCGGCTCGACGGCCCTACGCTTGACCGAACCACACCGTCCGCGCAAGAGGCAAGCGGACGCGGCGGTGACTTGACAGGGTGAAGCCATAGCGTTTTCGAGCGAAGTGGTTGCCGGTTCGCGTAAAGAGCTCAGGCGCGGGGATGCGCCGCCTTATAGACTTCCAGCAACCGCTCGCTGTCGATGCCGGTATAAATCTGCGTGGTCGAGAGCGAGGCGTGGCCGAGCAATTCCTGGATCGCGCGCAGATCGCCGCCACGGCTCAGCAGGTGGGTTGCGAAAGAATGCCGCAGCGCATGCGGCGTCGCGCTGTCGGGCATGCCGAGCGCGCCGCGCAGCCGTTCCATCGTGAGCTGAATGATCCGGGCCTTCAGCGGGCCGCCGCGCGCGCCGACAAAGATCGGTCCCTCCGAGGGAAGCGGATGCGGGCACATCGCCACGTAGTCCTGGATCAGCGCCAGCACGTTCTGCAGCACCGGCACCATGCGGGTCTTGTTGCCCTTGCCGGTCACCACCAGCACGTCGCCGGCGCCGGGCAGCGGCACCTCGCGGCGCTTCAACGAAAGCGCCTCGGAGATGCGCAAGCCGGAACCGTAAAGCAGCGCCATCACGGCGGCGTCGCGCGCCCAGATCCAGGGATCGCGGGTCTCGCCGGCGCGCTCGTCGGCGTCGGCCAGACGCTTTGCGGCTGCCATCGGGACCGGCTTCGGCAGGCTCTTGCCGACCTTAGGCGCCCGAATCGCGGAAAGCGCGCCGATCTTGCCCTTGCCTTCCCGTTCCAGGAAACGGCCGAACGAGCGCAAGCCCGCCAACGCCCGCATCAAGGAGCGTCCGCCGATATCCTCGGCCCGCCGCATCGCCATGAACGCCCTGACGTCGCTGGCCTCGAGCCTGGCAAAGCGCGCCAGCGTCACCCGCGCGCCCCAATGCTCGCAGAGAAATTCGAGGCACTGGCGGACGTCGCGGCAATAGGCTTCGAGCGTCTTCGGCGACAGTCTTCGCTCGCTGCGCAGATGTGCGAGCCAGCGCGTCATCTGCAGCGCGAGACCATCGTCGGCGCAGTCGAGTTCGATCGGTTGAATGGCGGGAGCTGGCTTTGTCATATGCTCCGGGGTGTTACGCTGATTCCCGGTGATTATATCGCATCGGTTTCGTTTACCCTTCGCTAATTGGCTGCGGCCGGCGGCCGGATACTGGTCCCGGCCCGCCGCTGGTCCTAAGTTAGGCGGGCCCTCGGCTCCTCAGTCTGATTCTCCAATGGACCATTCCACGCCCACCAGCACCTCATCCGCATCGACGCGTGTCGTCGACGTGCTGGTGCCGGTCGCGCTCAATCAGACCTATTCCTACCGGGTGCCGCGCGGCACGGAACTCAAGCCGGGCGACGTGGTCTGCGTGCCGCTCGGCCCGCGCGAGGTGGTCGCGGTAGTATGGGCCGAAAACCCCAATCCCGATCCGCGGCTGCACAATCGCCTCAAGGACGTCGGCGAAAAGCTCGACGTGCCGCCGCTGAAGGAGGAACTGCGCTCGCTGGTCGACTGGGTCGCCAACTATACGCTGTCGGCGCGCGGCATGGTGCTGCGGATGACCTTGCGGATGGGCGAGGACCTCGGCCCCGAGCGGGTGCGGATGGGCGTGCGCCTGGCAGGCCCGCCACCAAAGCGTTTGACGCCGGCGCGGCGGCGGCTGATCGAGGTGCTGTCGGACGGCTTGCTGCACGGCAAATCCGACGTGGCAAAGGAAGCCGGCGTCAGCACCGGGGTGATCGACGGCCTTGTCGACGAAGGCACGCTGACGACCGAGGCGATGCCCCGTGCACTGCCGCCGCCGGCGCCCGACCCTTCCTTCGCGATGCCTGATTTCTCACGCCAGCAGCGCACCGCGGTCGATGCGATGCGCGCGTTGGCGGCGAACGGCAGCTTTCATGTCGCGTTGCTCGATGGTGTCACCGGCTCGGGCAAGACCGAGGTGTATTTCGAGGCCATTGCGGAAATCATCCGCCGCGGCAAACAGTCGCTGATCCTGATGCCGGAGATCGCGCTGACCGGACAGTTTTTGGACCGCTTCGCGCGGCGTTTCGGCGTGCGGCCGCTGGAATGGCATTCCGAACTGACCCCGCGCACCCGGCAACGCAACTGGGCCGCGATCGCGGCCGGCGAAGCGCCGGTCGTGGTCGGCGCGCGCTCGGCGCTGTTTCTCCCCTACGCCAGTCTCGGGCTGATCGTGGTCGATGAAGAACACGACCAGGCCTACAAGCAGGACGAGGGCGCGCATTACCACGCCCGCGACATGGCTGTGGTACGCGCCCATATCGCGAAAATTCCGATCGTGCTGGCCTCCGCAACGCCGTCGGTCGAGACCGAGGTCAACGCGCGCAAGGGCCGCTATCAGCGCATCGTGTTGCCCTCGCGGTTCGGCGGCCAGCACATGCCGCATATCGAGGCCATCGACCTGCGCCGCGAAGCGCCGCCGCGCGGCCGCTTCATTTCGCCGCGGCTCGCCGAGGAGATCAAGATCGCGGTCGAGCGGCGCGAGCAGGCGCTGTTGTTTCTCAACCGGCGCGGTTATGCACCGCTGACCTTATGCCGCGCCTGCGGGCATCGCTTTGCCTGCACCATCTGCGATGCCTGGCTGGTCGATCACCGGTTTCGCCAGCGGCTGGTCTGCCATCATTGCGGCTTCTCGATGCCGCGCCCGCATGTCTGCCCGCATTGTCAGGCCGAGGAATCGCTGGTCGCGGTCGGCCCCGGCGTCGAACGGCTGCAGGAGGAGGCCGCCGCGCTTTTTCCCGAGGCGCGCACCATGGTGCTGTCGAGCGACCTCATCACCTCGATCGAGACCATGCGCAGCGAGTTGAACGAAATAGCGGAAGGCCGCGTCGACATCATCATCGGCACCCAGCTCGTGGCCAAGGGCCACAATTTCCCGCGGCTCAATCTGGTCGGCGTGGTCGACGCGGATCTGGGTCTGGGCAATGGCGATCCGCGCGCCGCCGAGCGGACCTGGCAACTGCTCAACCAGGTGATCGGGCGCGCCGGCCGCGACCAGGGCCGCGGCGTCGGCTACCTGCAGACCCATCAGCCCGAACATCCCGTGATGAAGGCGCTGGTGGCCTGCGACCGCGAGGCGTTTTACGCCAGCGAGATCGAGGCGCGCGAGCGCGCGATCTATCCGCCATTCGGCCGGCTGGCGAGCCTGATCGTTTCGGCCGGTGACCGCCCCAGCGCAGAAGGCTTTGCGCGCGGGCTGGCGGCGATTGCGCCGATCGACGAGCGCATCAAAGTGCTGGGCCCGGCCGAAGCCCCGCTGGCGGTAATCAAGGGTCGCTATCGCTTCCGGCTCTTGATCAAATCGGCGCGCGCGGTCGACCTGTCGGAATATTTGCGCGAATGGCTCGCGGCGGCGCCGAAGACAAAAGGCAATCTCAAGCTCGAGGTCGATGTCGATCCGCAGAGCTTTTTGTAGTCCAAAAAGCATTCGTCATTCCGGGGCGCGCGTGAGCGCGAACCCGGAATCTCGAGATTCCGGGTTCGATGCCATCGGGCCGCGCTCTGCGCGGACCCGTTGGCATTGCCCCGGAATGACGACAAGGCAAAAAAAGCCTGCCGTCGTTTGCGACGGCAGGCTTTTGTTCGGCGTGCAGCAATTCGCTGCGGCCGTTACGCCACGCTACGCTTACCGAACGTTGATGGACGAAGGAGGCGTTCGAAACGCCGTTAGCCGATGACCTCGGCGGTCACCCGGCCCACGCCGGCGCTGGTCAGGCCGACGGCACGCGCAGCGGCGGTCGACAGGTCGAGCACCCGGCCGCGGACGAACGGACCGCGGTCATTGACGGTGACCACCACGCTGCGGCCGCCATGGGTGACCCTGAGCTTGGTGCCGAACGGCAGCGAGCGGTGGGCGCAGGTCATGGCGTTCTGATTGAAGCGCTGGCCCGACGCGGTCTGGCTGCCGGATTCGTTGCCATAGTAGGAGGCCATCCCCGAGAAGCTGCGCCCCGACCCCGAAGACGGGGCGATCGCGGCATTGGCGTCGCGCCACGAGCTGTTGGAAGAGCCCCGCGGCGAGTGGCTGGCCTGGTGGGAATGGTAGCCGTGATGATGGTAGCGGTGGGATTTCGCCGAGGCTTCGGTGGCACTGCCGCCAACCAGGAAAGTTGCGGCGAAAAGCGCTAGCGCCGTGCGTGACTGGGTTCCAGTTCCCAGTGCCGGGTTTTTGAGTTTCAGCATATATCTAGTCCCTCAGGTAGTATTGCCACATATGTGACAAGTGGAACCCCCGTCCCGTTTTGAGTGGTTGCCGTTTGGTGACCGAATAAGGCGTAAGAGGGGCAGTAGAGTTGTTTGTCCGCGACTGAAATATCTTGTGACCGAATTCAAATAATCCATAAATATTCCGTAATAGTTAATTTTAATAATCTGTTTACTAAGTATTACCTGGAAATACTGACGAGCCAAGTCATCGTCTGAGAAGACGAGGTTTCGCCAAGTAACGCGACCAAGGAATAGCTCGCCGATATCCACCGCTCCCGCCGCCGGCTCATGAAAGCCATGCATTGGCAGATGGAACGAAGCCCACGCCGCCTGACCGAACGGCGCGCCCGATTCGCTCGGTCGAGACTGAAAAAATTGAAGGGCAGACACGCCGGAAAAGTGCGTCCGCCATCGCGGCAAGGGGGCGTGCGACAAGGCAGCGCCTGGCGCCGCCGTCATGTTGCACCTGCGCTCTTGCTATGTTAGCAAAGCCGCGATTTTAACGATCCCGGTACCGCCCGTATCGGTCGAAAATCGAAGTCCCGCTTGAATTCCAAGGGCTTGGATCGCTAGGCGCCGCATCGTGGCGACGGTTTTTCCCTTGCGAGTTTGACAGCTAAAAAGAGCGCGCTTGTGGCTGCAGAAGATCCGTCGGTTTCGGGAGTGTCCGGTCGTTACGCAACGGCCTTGTTCGAACTGGCGCGCGATGAAAAATCGATCGACGCGGTCAAGGCCGACCTCGACAGCTTCGATGCCCTGCTGGCCGACAGCGCCGACCTGAAGCGGCTGGTGCGCAGTCCGGTTTTTTCGGCGGACGCGCAGTCCCGGGCGCTGGCCGCGGTGCTCGAAAAGGCCGGCATATCGGGCATTGCCGCGAATTTCCTGAAAGTCCTGACGGCCAACCGCCGGCTGTTCGCGGTCTCGGATGTCATCCGCGCCTTCCGCGCGCTGGTGGCCAAATTCAAGGGCGAGGCGACTGCCGACGTCACGGTGGCCGAAACCCTCAGCGACAGGAATCTCGACGCCCTGAAGACCGCGCTGAAGTCGGTGACCGGCAAGGACGTTGCGCTCAACGTGAAGGTCGATCCTTCGATCATCGGCGGCCTGGTGGTCAAGCTCGGCAGCCGCATGGTGGATAGTTCGCTTCGCACCAAACTCAATTCGATCAAGCACGCGATGAAAGAGGCAGGCTGATGGACATCCGCGCCGCGGAAATTTCCGCGATCCTGAAAGACCAGATCAAGAATTTCGG
>DATNMT010000326.1:0-6471 GCA_035602495.1 Bradyrhizobium sp. | reverse complement strand
GGCCAGGCTCCTGCCGGAACCGACCGCGTCGGGACTTATGGATCAGGTCTCGCCGCCAGCGAAAATATCCTTCTTGATGACCGCGTGGACGCCCCAATTTCCATCAACCACCTGGGTGATGCCGAAGTCAACGCCAATCGTAATCAAAGAGATCGCCTCATCTTCGGTCAGCTTCTTGGTCGTCATAAGGAATTTGCGCATCTTGCGGAACGCATCGCGCAAAGCAAGGTCAACCGACGATTTCGAGTAAATGTCCGACTGCGCCTTGTCCCCTAATTCGCTGAGATAGTTGGCAAAGCTGAACCCGTGCACGAGCCACTCGTCCTTGGTTTCCAGCATCGGATAGTCGAGGGCTTCGAGAGCCGTACCGACGAGATCGGCTTTCTTGTGCAGGATGATCTGGAAGGTGCCGTTCAGCGAACATTCGATTGCCGTACCGCATAGTTCGGAATCTCCCTGTGAAGCGTGCGAGTCGCCAACCGATAACAGGCCGCCATCGACGGCAACCGGATAGTACATTGTGGATCCCTTGCCGATCCGCCAATTATCGATGTTGCCGCCCGTATAGCTCGGCGGAATCGAGTCAACGATATCGGCTTCTTTGGGCGCCAAGCCTATTACGCCGAAATGCGGACGTATCGGAATGCGCACATTCTTCAAGATGCCGTGGTTCTCCTTGATCGTGGAATGATCGACTGGAACGCCAGGATAGTCGATAGTTTTGTGCACTACGCCGGAAGGGTCGGTCTGCGGAGTCCATCTGAAATTATACACGGCTTTCGCCCAGTTGCGTTCGCCGGTGGCGTCGACCTCGTAGATCGTGACCACTTCGCGCGGCTTGGGCTCGGTGAGCAGGTCCTTATAGTGAAAGCCCCACCATGCGGCCGCGTTGCTGCCGAAAGCCTTTCCGGGATATTGCGGATTGGCGCAAGGCCGGGGTGCGACGTCGATAATGCGTAGCTCGATCACGTCGCCCTCCTGGGCGCCGCGCACATAGACCGGGCCGGTGCAGATGTGCACGCCAAGGCCCTCGCCGGCGCCACGCCCGAACAGCGAGGCATCCATCGGTCCGGCGCCGCGCCGGTTCACGCCCTTCTTTTCCTTGGTCCACAGGAACACGCTTTCGGCGCCAGGATCGCCCTTGACCATGCGCTCGGCGTCGTCATTGGCATGGTGGGTTAATGCCTCAATGGTGATGAAGTCGCCGGAATCGATCTCGACCTGCGGTTTCAGCTTCTTGCTGAAATAGCCCCAATGCACTGTGTCGGCATTGGCGGGCAGATGGTGATAGGACTGATTGGCCGGTTAGTTCTTCTCGGCGGCAGCCGCCATCTGCGGCGTCACCAGAGAAATGCCGCCCGCGGTCATCGCCGCCGCGCCCCCGGCCGCGGCGAAGCTGGATCTCAAGAACGACCGACGTTCCCGATCGAGCGTCTCCTTGAACTTGCGGTGGTGCAATTCGAATTCCGGACAGTTCTTGTCGTCACCCGCGCACATTGTATCTCTCCCGGTTTGAGCGTGCATTTAGACGCACGCCCGATCCCATCTCAGTTCATCGTAACAGTCAAACTTTGACTATCGGACGGTGGAATGCAGCGTTGCGTGCTAATGAAGTGAAGGAAAAATAGACTTTTGCCTATTGCTTAGGCCTTGCCGTGCTCAAACTTTGAGAAGTATGGACACCGTTCGTTGACATCGCCGATTAGCAGGCGCGAACCTGTCTTCCGAGGCGGTTTGATGGCTGATATCTCCGAGTTTTCGATAGTCACCTACGAGCGCAAACCGGGTTGCTGGCGCGCGGCCATTACCCGAAAGGGCAGCGCTGGAATGGTCGTCGGGGGCGATAAGGTTCGTAGCGTCGTGACACCAGATGACTACGCGTCCGAGTCTGACGCGCAGCTTGCGGCCCAAAAGCTCATCAGAAAGCTTTAAGCGCGATCAGGAAACCCTTTTGACATGCCCCTCGCCTCCAAGCGGAAACGAATGGGTTTTCCGTACAGGCCGAACACGCGATATCCGATTGCGAGCATGGTTTGATCGCAAGGACCCAGCCTCATCTGGGCAGTGGTCGCCGGCAGATTTAGACCTTAATAAATAGGCGAAGGAGCAATTTAGATGGGCAAGATCTTGCGCGTTCTCGTCGTGACGGTCGCCCTCGCGGCGAGCGCCGGAGCAACGATGGGAGCCACCGACCTGCCTTCGGAATCGTTGGTCGTCACCGCATCGAGCCTCGGACAGAAGGCGCTCAACGATCCCGCCGCCTTCGATTTCGTGGAAGCGCTAACCACCGAGATCGGGCAGCGTCTGGCCGGTACGGAAGCCCATAGGCGGGCCGTGATATGGGCAGAGGCCAGGTTGAAAGCAGCAGGCTTAGAGAACGTACACTCCGAGCCATTTAGCTTCCCCGCCTGGATCCGCGGCGCAGAAAGCGCGGAGATCGTTGGTTCGGTGCCGCAGCATCTAGCTGTTACCGCATTGGGTGGCTCGGTCGCGACGGATGCCAACGGCATCGAGGCCGAGATCGCGCTGTTCCGGACTTACGACGATCTGCTTGCGGCTGCTCCGGGATCGCTCAGCGGAAAAATCGCCGTGGTGACCCAGCGCATGGTGCGAGCGCAGGACGGCAGCGGCTATGGAGCCGCTAACCCGATCCGGCGTTCCGGTCCCTCCGAAGCCGCAAGGCGGGGCGCCGTCGCCTATCTGTTGCGTTCGCTTGGCACAGACAGCCATCGTCTGCCCCATACCGGGGCCCTCAATTACGAGGACGGCGCGCGGCCGATTCCGGCGGCGGCGCTGGCAATTCCCGACTCTGATCAACTCGAGCGGTTGGCGGCACTTGGTCCGGTACGGATCCGGCTTCTGCTGACTCCGATGGTTCAAGAGAACGCGCCGTCCTGGAACGTCGTCGGCGAGGTCAAGGGGACTCAGCATCCGGATGAGGTCGTTCTCATCGGTGGACATCTCGATTCCTGGGATCTCGGCACCGGCGCCACCGATGACGGCGCCGGCATCGCCATCGCCTTCGGCGCCGCCCGGCTGATCGCCGGCCTGCCGCAGCGCCCCAGCCGCACGATCCGTGTCGTCCTGTTCGGCGCCGAGGAGATGAATTTCAGCGGCGCCGCCTATGCCCACACCCACGAAGGGGAAACCGGTAAGATCGTGGTTGCCGGCGAGGCAGATTTCGGGGCGCGGAATGTCTATTCCGTGCAGCTTCCAAGCGGCGCCGCCGACAGTGATTTCGGCCACACGCTAGAGCGGATCATTGTGCCGCTTGGTGCTAACGTCGATCGCCGGCCAGCCCTCGGCGGCGGGGACGACATCCGTGAACTACAGAAAGCCGGTGTGCCGGCGGTATCACTGCGCCAAGACGGACTCGATTATTTCGACACCCATCACACCGCAGACGACACGCTCGACAAGATCGATCCGAAGCAGCTCGACCAGGCGGTCGCAGTGTGGTCGGCCTTCATCTATCTTGCCGCGGCATCGGACGTGGATTTCAGGAGCCTCGCATCAACGGCAAAATAGCCTGCGCTGCGAGCGTGGATTGAATGACTACGTGCCGCCTCGCAGCAACTCTCGCCGCTGCTGTGGCTTCATTCTGGCCTTGTCGGTACGCATGACGCCGAGGCGTTGGCGACCGGCCGCTTCCGCTGGTGGCAGCACAACTCGGGCATTTCAGCCCGCACGCCCGAATAACCCTCAAGCCGTTCTTCACCGTGTCACAAGCTCCTTCTGGCTCCATCCGGTCTGCCAGGTTCGCCAAGCATGGCGGGCCGCCCGCGGCGCGATCATTTGATAATTCCTTGGCACAGAAAATGCTTAACAAGCGGCACTTCGCCTCGCAACCACCCTACCGCGCAACCATCGACGCCTAGAAGGAGGACGTTCCATGCATAGCCACAGGATGTTCGAAACTGTTCGGTCGACAACCAAATGCTTGCTCGCCGGCGCAAGTGTCCTCGCTGCTGCACTCTTCGCCGGTCCGTCATTCGCCGACGATGACGCACGACCCGTGAAAGTCATGATCATCAATATGTTCGGAGGCGCCCCCTTCCCGTTCTCCGAGGCATCGGCCTTCACCGCCAATCTCGGGTTGACTGAATCGATACCCGTTCGAGGCCTCTCGCCCGACTATCCCAACATTCTGTGTAACTCCGACGATGTGTGCCAGATGGTGGCCGGCGAGGGTCACGCGAACGTGGCGGCATCCACCATGGCCTTGATTCTCAGCAACAAGTTCGACCTGCGCCACACATACTTCCTGATCGCAGGCATTGCCGGGATCGATCCTCACGAGGGGACAACCGGCTCGGCGGCCTGGGCGCGCTATCTCATCGACTACGGCATTTCATGGGAGATCGACGCGCGCGAGATTCCGGGAACCGCAGCCGATCCGACCACCCCGGTGTGGCCCTATGGATACCTCGCAATCTTTCCCACCGACACGACTGTGCAGCCCTGGAACTCGTTGCCCAGTATCCCCACCCCTTATCACAGCGAGATGTATCAGTTGAACGAAGCATTGCTGCAGAAGGTCCTCTCGTTGACCAGCAAGGTGGATCTCACGGTCAACGACAATCCGACTGCCCGGGCGTATCGAGTTCGCTATGCCGAGGCGAAGGCCATGGCCCCGCCAAGCGTCATTCAGTGCGACACGATGGCGGGCGACACTTGGTTCCACGGCATCAAGCTGGGCGAGCGAGCCACCGCATGGACCGCGCTGTGGACGGGCGGCAAAGGGACCTATTGCACCACGCAACAGGAGGATAACGCCACCTACATGGCCCTCACCCGCGGGGCTAATTCTGGGCTGGTGGATCTCAACCGCGTTGCTGTGCTGCGGACCGCATCCAACTTTGACCGTCCCTACCCAGGCGAGTCGGCCTGGCACTCGCTATGCGGCTGTGGCCCTGAGGGGGGATCGGGCGGTTTCGTACCCGCCATAAGCAATCTATGGGCTGCGTCCGCGCCTTTCATCAAGGATGTCGTCGCCCATTGGGACAAGTGGAAGCTCGGCGTCCCGAAATAGCGTTTGCAGGCCGAAATTGGTGGTTGGAGCGGTCGATCTCGCCAAAGGGTCGATCGCGCCAACATGAGTGCACTTCACTTCGGTTGTTGGCACACCGCGTCATTTCGTTGCGATGCGGAATTTGGTCGCTACCGGGGGCATAGCGGACATTGGCCAAGCCCGCACCGATCGGGTTTGATTTGCGAGTACGCGCCCTAATTCAGCCGGCGGCTTCGTCATAAAGCGAACTCGCCGCCAGCCACTCCTCCTCGGCGCGCTGCAGCGCGCTTGCGGCAGCGGCGCGCGCCCTGGCGAGTTGCGCCGCCTGCTTCGGATCGCGCGTAAACAGGTCCGGCAGCGCCAGCGCTGCATCGATTTTCGAGATGATGCCGTTGATGCGCGCGATCTCGGTCTCCGCTTCCGATATCTTCTGTTTCAGCGGGACGCGCTTTTCGCCTCTCGTGCGGGCGGGCTTGTCGCGGCCGGCGGCGCGCTCGTCGCGGTCGCGCGAAGGGGTGCGCATGCCGCGTGCCGACAGCACCATGCGCCGGTAATCGTCGAGGTCGCCGTCAAAGTCGGTGATGGCGTGATCTGCCACCACCCACAATTGATCGGCACAGGCTTCGATCAGATAGCGGTCGTGCGAGACCATGATGACGGCGCCGGGAAATTCGTTGATCGCTTCGGCAAGCGCCGCGCGGCTGTCGATATCCAGATGGTTGGTCGGCTCGTCGAGAATGATCATGTTGGGACCGAAGAAGGTCGCAAGTCCCAGCAGCAGCCGGGCTTTTTCGCCGCCCGACAGGCTCTTGACCAGGGTGTCGCCGGCCTTGCCGGAAAAGCCGATCGCGCCGGTGCGTCCCCGCACCCTGGTTTCGGGGGCATCCCCCATCAGCTTGCGGACGTGATCGTAGGGCGATGCATCGATATTGAGCTCATCGACCTGATGCTGCGCGAAATACCCGACCGACAGCTTGTCCGCGCGCGTGACCTGACCGGAGAACGGCGCCAGCCGTCCCGCGATCAGCTTGACCAGCGTCGACTTGCCGTTGCCGTTGGAGCCGAGCAGGGCGATGCGGTCGTCGGTGTCGATGCGCAAGGTGACGCGGTTGAGCACCGGGTTTTTCGGATCGTAGCCGACCGAGACGTTGTCGACCGCGATGATCGGCGGCGACAGCATCTTTTCCGGCGCCGGAAATGAAATCTCGCGCACGTCCTGCGTCACCAGCGCGGTGACCGGCTTCATCCGTTCCAGCATTTTGACGCGCGACTGGGCCTGGCGCGCTTTCGACGCCTTGGCCTTGAAGCGGTCGACAAAGGCCTGCAGGCGCTTGCGCTCGTCGGCCTGCCGCTTGGCGTGCTTGGCATCCAGCATTTCGCGGGTCGCACGCTGTTCCTCGAACGAGGAGTAGGTGCCCTTGTAGAGCGTCAGCTTGCCGCGATCGAGGTGCAGGATCTGA
>DATNMT010000317.1:0-4791 GCA_035602495.1 Bradyrhizobium sp. | reverse complement strand
GTTCGCGAGACGTGGCGCGCGCAGTAAGGATACACGCGGGTCGGGCGTGTCCGCCGCGGTATATCCCGCCAGCGCCACAGGCGCAAAACGCGGATCACCGTCTCTTGCCCTCGATGCGGCATTGGTGCACACTTCTTAATCCTGATCATGTCGAGGCGCCCCGCCGCGGTGCCGTCGCGCCGAGGCGAATAGCCCAACGCTGGAGTTGACCAGCGGGACGGACGGGCCATGGTTCGATCTCGTGATAACGCAGTGGTATCCGACAGGTGGCCGTATCGGCGCGCCCTCGCGGTGGTCGCAGCGATTGGCTTGGTCGCAGCGGTCGCCAGCCTTTGCTTTTTCACCGTGGATAGCGCGGACTACGCGATCGTCACCGATTTCGGCAAGCCGACGCAAGTGATCACTGCGCCGGGGCTCCGGTTCAAGCATCCCTTGCAGAGCGTGCGGACGTTCGACCGTCGCCTGTTCGTCTACGCTTCGCCGCCGAGCGAATTCCTGACTATCGAGAAAACGCCAGTCGTAGCATCCGGCACCATCTTGTGGCGCGTGGCCGATCCGAAGCGGTATTTCGAGACCGTCATCGACAGAAGGGGCGCCGAATCGAGACTCGGCGACATCCTTTCCGCGGAGTTCGGGGCCGCTATCGGGAGCAATCGCCTGGTCGCGTTTGTCTCGACGGATGCCGCAGCCTACCGAGCGGATGCCATTGTCGCCGAGATCGCCCGCCGGTGTGGCACTGTGGCACAGAGGGACTACGGCATCGAAGTCGTCGACGTCCAGCTGCGCGGCTTCGATTTTCCCAAGCAAAACCGGCTCCGCCTCTACGCCAGGATGAAGTCCGAACGCGGCCGCATCAGCATGCTGTACCGCTCGGAGGGGGAGGAGGAGGGACTGAAGGTGCGAGCCGCCGCAGAGGAGCAGAAGGCGCGCATCCTCGGGAAGGCGATCGAGCTGGCGCAACGGCGCCGCGGCGAGGGGGACGGCGAGGCGGCGCGCATCTATGCAAACGCGCTGAGCCGTGCGCCCGAATTCTACGCGTTCCTGCGTACCATGGAGGCGTCGCGGACCTTCGCGCGCAAGAGCACGACCATGGTGCTGCCGGCGGATTCCCCGCTGTTCGGCGTGCTCTTCGACAGCAAATATTTCAACGGCGGCGCTCCCGGGAGCGATGGCGTCCGCGGGGAGTTGCCGAGAAAGTAGATGGGGTTCCAGAGGAGGGGACCAAACATGAGATAGCCCGGCAGGATGCAAGAGATCGCGTGGGAGTGCATATGAAATGCAACCAAAAGATCCGAGGGAGGTAACGAATATGCCTGAGACTTATCGAGCACCGAGAGAGACGTTGCGGCTGCTGCCGGCCGCGTTGCTGTTGTCGATCGCCGGGCTTTCGCTCGCCCGGCCGGCCGTGGCGGCCGAAGTGAGGTACGATCCAGGCGACAAGGTTTATTTCACTTACTGCTATGCCCATCCGCCGGCCTTGCGCATCAAACCCGGGGACTCGGTTATCACCAGCACGCGTGACGCCTCCAACGACGCGTTCTCCGTCTCCGACACATCGGTCGCGCCAAAGCTCGACCTCACCAAGGTCAATCCGCAGACCGGCCCGTTCTACGTCGAAGGTGCCGAGCCCGGCGACACGCTGGAGGTCCATATCGACAGCATCGACCTCAACCGCGACTGGGGATGGGGTGCTTCAATTCCCAACTTCGGGCTGCTTGCGCCCGAGTACAAGACCGCAATGGTGACGCCGCCTGTCCCCGACCGTCTGTTCATCTGGCGTCTCGACAAGAGCCGCAAAGTCGCCACTCTTGACATGCCGAACAGCAAGATCGGCAAAGTCGAGGTTCCGATCAGGCCGTTCTTCGGCACCATCGGTACTGCTCCGGGAGGGAAGGAGTGCATCAGCTCGCTGTATCCTGGTCCCTATGGCGCGAACATGGACTTCAACGAGGTCGTCGCGGGGGTCACCATGCACTTCCCGGTGTTCGAGCCGGGGGCGTTGTTCATGCTGGGCGACGGGCACTCCGCGCAGGGCGACGGGGAGATCGACGGTGCTGCGATCGAGACGCCATTCACCGTCAAGTTCACCGTGAACCTGATCAAGGGCAAGAAGATCAACTGGCCGCACCTGATCAACGACAATGAGATCATGTCGATCGGCAGCACGCGACCTCTGATCGACGCCTTGCGCCTCGCCTGCGCCGACATGGTCACCTGGCTCACGACTGACTATGGCTTCGAGAAGTACGACGCCGTCGAATTGCTTGGTCAGGCGGCTCACCTTTATATCGCCAACGTGGTCGACCCGCAGTTCTCCGTGGCCTGCGCATTGAACAAGAAATATCTGCCGAAGTAACGCGGCCGCGCCGCGGCGGTGTCCGCGCAAGGCGCCGCCGCGGGGCAAAGCGGTTGGGACCGGACCATTCGGTCCCCGACAGCCTCGAAAACGGGACTATGATGATCAACTTTCTGTTCGCTGTCCTTCGGGAAGCCTGGGGAATCCTGGAAGACGCTTCTGTCTTCCTCCTCTTCGGCTTCCTGCTCGCCGGGGTGCTTGCGGTCCTGGTGCCGGGCCGGCTGCTCACCCGGCTCGTCGGGGCCGGAAAGATCAAGTCGGTGCTCTGGGGGTCGGTCCTCGGCGCGCCATTGCCCTTGTGCTCCTGCGGCGTCCTGCCAACAGCGCTTGGGCTGCGCAAGGAAGGGGCGACGCCGGGCGCCACCGTGGCGTTCCTGGTCGCGACGCCGGAAACCGGGGTCGACAGTATCAGCCTCACGTACGCGCTGACCGACCCTCTCATGACCGTGTTCCGCCCCGTCGCCGGGGTTGCAACGGCGATTGCCGCCGGCCTCGCCACAAATCTGTTCGGCGCCCCGGGCTCCAGCGCGACCGGACGGCCCCTGAGGCCCGCCAAAAATCCCGCCGCAGGTAGCGACAGCGACCAGTGTCAGCATGCAGGCGACGCCGCTGAGGGACTTGATCACGCGCACGGACAGGATCACCACCACGACCACGCCCGGGAGGCGAATTCGCAGCCCGACTCTGGAGCCACAAGCGGCAGTGCGGCGGTCGATGCGACAAGGCGCATCATCCGTTATGGCTTCGTCGAGTTGCTCGACGACATCAGCTGGTGGCTCGCTCTGGGCATCGTTCTGTCCGCCGTCGCCGTCGTCGCAGTTCCAGCGCAGCTATTCGACGGCGTGTGGGGCGGCGGAATCGTCTCGATGTTGCTGATGCTCATCTTGAGCATCCCTCTCTACACCTGCGCTTCGTCCTCGACGCCCATGGCGGCGGCGCTGGCGCTCAAGGGATTGAGCCCAGGCGCCGTTCTCGTTTTCCTTCTCGCCGGGCCGGCCACGAACATCAGCAGCCTGGTCGTCCTCATGAAGGTGCTGGGCCGCCGCGCGGTGGCTGCCTATCTGGTTGCGGTCGTCTTCATGACGCTCGCCGCCGGTTTCGCCCTCAACATGTTGTACCACGCCTGGGGGCTCGACCCTCGAGCGACGTTCGGGACCGCGGCCGGCTTCGTGCCGGACCTTGTCAAGGACGTCGGGGCCGTGCTGCTCAGCGGCCTGCTGATCCTCAGCATGCGCCGGACGCGCGTTCCGGACGAATGGGTCTGGCTCCGGGACAGAGCCGCGCAGCTGACCGGGATTGCCGTTACCCCGCGCAGCCTCGGCTACGCTGCCGCCGGCGGCGTGGCGCTACTCTGGCTCGGGAGCGGACTCTTCACGGTCGGGCCCGGCGAGGTCGGCATGAGGCTGCGGTTCGGCCGGATCCTGGCGTCGGATCTCGAGCCTGGCCTGCACGTCAGATGGCCCTGGCCGTTCGAGAGCCACCGCCTCATCGTGCAGAATCTGGCGCAACGGCTCGAGTTCGGACTTCCACCGGAACTGTCGCGGGAGGAGGCGACGCGCGCGCAGCTTCGCAGCCGGCTGGCCTTTGGATCAAACCCAGCGCCACAGCAGGCGGCGAGCGGCGTCTGGTTCCAGAAGGAGACGACGTCCGGCGACTCCTTCCTGCTCACCGGCGACGGCAACCTCATAGACCTGAGGTCCACGGCCCAGTACCGGGTCAAGGATGCGCTGGCCTTCGCCTACCATCTCGCCGAACCGGAGGCACTCGTGCGCAGCACGATCCTGGCAGCGCTGCGGAGTGCGGTCGCGACCCGCGCCATCGATGCGGTCTACACCACAGCGCGCGAGGAGATCGAACGCGAGACGCGTGCGGCCGCCCAGTCGATGCTGGACCGCTACCAGGCCGGAATCGAGGTGCTTTCCGTCAGCCTGCTTTACGACCACCCTCCAGACGAGGTCCACGACGCCTTCCGAGACGTCGCCAGCTCGCTCGAGGACAAGCTGCGTACGATCAACCTGGCGAACGTCTTCGCGGTGGAGAAGATCAACCAGGCGAAAGGCGAAGCCGCCGCGATGACTGAGGGGGCGCTGGCCTTCAAGGAGCAGCGGATCGCGGGCGCTCAGGCTGACGCGAACGCTTTCGTGCTGCGGCTCGAAGCCTACGAGCAGGCCCCTGGGCTTACAAAATTCCGATTGCAGCTTGAAACGCTCGAAGACGTGCTGCCGGGCATGCGTAAATTTGTGCGGCCCGGCAGCGGCGAGGTGAAAGACTTCGACATGTGGCTCGTGCAGCCCTTTGGCTCGGGACAAATCAAGTAGCGAGGCCGGTTTCGCGCGGATCACGAGCCTCGCGGAAGGAGCCGATCAGGCGGGAGCAGGATGACGAGGACTTTTGGTCAAACGGACAGGATCTGACAGCGGCGGCAATCGAGAATG
>DATNMT010000312.1:0-2874 GCA_035602495.1 Bradyrhizobium sp. | reverse complement strand
TTGGAATCGAGGTGCCGGAAACTCTGCTTGCAACCGCCGACGAGGTGATTGAATGATTAAACGACGGGAGTTCATCGGTAAGCGTCCGACCATCCACGTCTGCGATATCATCGTCGCGGATGATATGTTCGCTCTTTGACTGGCAAATCAAGAATACATTGGGGGCGACGACGGGATCCGCCGGTGCGGCGCGGCACGAGGCGCGGTTTGGCGGCGAGGGACTTCAGCCGCTCGGCTTCCAGTTCCAGGGTAAAAGCTCGCCGATGCGATTGATCGGATGATCGGCAATGCGGGCAAGCACGTCGCGTAGATAAGCTTCCGGGTCGAGGCGATTCATCTTGGCGGATTCGATGAGGGTATACATCGCGGCGGCTCGTATGCCGCCGGAATCGGAGCCAGCAAAAAGATAATTTTTTCTCGTGAGTGCAAGAGGCCGGATTGCGCGCTCGACGGCGTTGTTGGTCATCTCCAGGCGACCATCGGTGGTATAGCGGGTCAGTGCAGTCCAGCGCGACAGCGAATAGCGGATGGCTTTGGCCAACGTGCTCTTGCCGCTGATCTGGTTGAGCGCCTTGTGCAGGAAGGTCTCAAGCTCGGCCAGCAGCGGAACGGCATCCTGCTGGCGGACGGCCAGGCGCTCCGGTGGCGCGCGCCCGTTGATCCGCTCCTCGATCGCGAACAGTTCCGCGATGCGCTCAAGCGCCTCCTTGGCCAAGGGTGAGGCGGTGGCTTCATAAACCTCATAGACCTTACGGCGCGCATGCGACCAGCATCCAACTTCGGTCAGGCGCGGAAGTCCGGTCTTTGGATCAGGCATGTAAAGGCTTTGGAATCCACCGTAACCGTCGGCATGGAGGAAGCCGCGGCACTGGCCAAGTAGCGCTTCGGCATGCTCCCCTTTGCGATCGGGGGAGTAGCAGTAAAACGCTGCCGGCGGCGCGGCTCCGGCCCAGGTCCGCTCATCGCGCACCGCCGCCCACAGCCTTCCGGTCCTAGTCCGGCCCAGCCCGGGCGCCAGAACCGGCACCGTGGTGTCGTCGGCGTGCAGCACCGGCCCGGCACAGACATGCTGCCTGATCGCCTCCACCAGCGGACGCAGCAGCGCCGCCGCGCTGCCCATCCAGTCCGCCATGGTGGAGCGGTCGAGATCAACGCCTTGGCGCGCATAGATCACGCTCTGGCGATGCAGCGGCAGACCATCGGCGTATTTCGACACGGCAACGTGGGCGAGAAGGCCCGGGCCCGGCCGACCGCGCTCGATCGGGAACGACGGCAGCGCCGCCTGCACGATCGTCTCGCAGTCCCGGCAGCTCAGTTTCGGGCGCACATGCTGCATCACCTTGAAGCTCGACGGGACGTATTCGAGCACTTCGGTGAGATCGTCGGCGATCTTGCGCAGCACCTTGCCGCCGCAACACACGCACGCCGGAGGCGGTTGATGGATCACCTGCTCGCGCGGCAGGTGCGCGGGCAGCGGCTTGCGGCCGCCAGGCTTGCGATCCGCCGGCTTGGCACGTGCCGGGCTCGCACGCTCCTGCCTGGCCTGCTCGGTGCGGGCGTTGCTTTCCGCCACGGATTCCTCAAGCTCACCGAGCACGAGCTCGAGTTGCTCGATCTCCCGGTCGAGCTTCTCGGAGGAGCGGCCGAACCGCGCCCGTCGCAGCACTGCAAGCTGCGCCTTGAGATGCTCGATCTGCAGCGTCTTGGCATAGAGTTCCGCGTCGCGAACCGCGATCACGCGATCGCGTTCGGCAAGCTGCGTCTCCTTCTCGGCGATGATCCGCTCGCGCTCGATCAGCAACACTTCCTTCTCGCTAAGCATTCGCCGCAGCGTGCGGGTATCGCGAGGAAGTGCCGATCGGTCCGAGATCATGCGCACGACAAAAATTGATTCTCGCAAATCAGTCCACCAAAACAATCGTCACACCGACAAATTATTCAGACAATCATCCATTCAGCCGGCACGCGCTGGAACTTCTCCCGGCGCATCGGTGCGGATCGGTACCCGCCAGTCAATTCCCTCGCACAGCATCGACAATTGTGCCGGCGTCAGCACCGCCGCTCCCTCGCGCGTCAGCGGCCAAACAAAGCGGCCGCGCTCCAATCGCTTCGCGTAGAGGCACAGGCCCGTGCCGTCCCACCACAGAATTTTTATGCGGTCCGCCCGCTTGCCGCGGAACACGAACATGTGCCCGCAATAAGGGCTCTTCTTCAGAACGTCCTGCACCATCATGGCGAGGCCATCAAATCCTCGTCTCATGTCGGTCGCCCCACAGGCCACCCAAATCCGCATCCCTGCCGGCATCGGGATCATCGACCGCTCCCGTCCAACGCATCGGCCAGCTGTCCCACAAACCGCGGCGTCACTTCTTCCAACAGGCGAAGAACCCGGCCATTGCGCAACACCACTTCGATCGACGAACCCGGGCGCTTGTTGCTCTCTATCGGGAGCGCAACACAGCTTTCGGTCGCCACCGCAACCGGCACAAAGCGAGCCTCGTCATCAGGTGCGATCGACAGCTCGCCCATCCGCGCTTGCCGCCGCCACGAATGAACCATGTTGGGGTGAACATCGTGCCGCCGCGCAAACTCCGCAACGCTGAGGCCAGCCGACAGGCTCTCCGCAACGAGCCGCAGCTTCTCGGATGATGTCCAGCGCCGCCGCCGCTCACGACCAGAAAGCACCGTAACGCTCGTCATGTGTGCCCCTTAACTTGCCAATTAACGGGCACACGATCTCATGCGCGAGAGGCACGTGGAAGGCGCGGTCGGCCGGACGCTTACATTTCAGGTCTGCGGAAACCCATCGCAATCCAAACTGCGATCAGCTTCAACATAAACTTGCCGGAGTGACCAGTATAGGTCGGCAAGTCA